>JAGWBA010000016.1 GCA_021296215.1 Flavobacteriales bacterium | reverse complement strand
AGATCGTCAGTAGTAGACGTCTTTATAGTTTAAATGTATTAAATCGCACGTTCACTTGCGATTTAATACAGCACCTTTTCTGTTTTATTTCACGACCTTTGTCACTCATTTCTAACGACTTCCCTTTTGACATCATTCAAATCCATGGGCCTATCCAGCGAAATGCTGCGCGGCCTTGAAACTTTGGGCTTCCACGAGCCAAGCGAAATACAAGCACAAGCCATTCCCCTATTGCTCGACGGCGACAACGACCTCATCGGTCTAGCACAAACCGGAACGGGTAAAACGGGTGCCTTCGGCATTCCACTCCTCGAACGGATCGACCATCAGAACCCAAGAACCCAAGCACTTATCCTCGCCCCTACTCGGGAGCTGGGCCAACAGATCGCCCAACAACTCTCGCTATTCAGCAAATATCAGGAGAGGGTGAACGTCTTGGCCGTATACGGCGGAGCGGCCATCTCTAACCAGATCAAAGATCTAAAACGACCTCAACAAGTGATTATCGCAACGCCGGGCCGACTCATCGACCTCATTGAGCGAAAGGCAATTGACCTGAGCTCATTGTCCATCTTGGTGCTCGACGAAGCCGATGAGATGTTGAACATGGGATTCAAGGAAGAACTCGACAAGATCCTGAGCTACACTCCAGCCAGCAAACTTACTTGGCTTTTTTCGGCCACCATGCCTCAAGAGATTCGACGTATGGTACAATCGTACATGAACGCTCCCGTAGAAGTACGCGTTTCGGCCAAAGACGAGGTGAATAAAAACATTGATCATCAATACGTCATAACTCAAGGAGCTAAACGGCGCGAAGCCCTAACTCGATTCCTGGACCACGAGCCCGATACTAGAGGCGTGGTTTTTTGTCGCACCAAACGCGACACGCAGGATATGGCCGAGTGGCTGATGAAGCACGACTACAGGTCCGATGCCTTGCACGGTGACCTCAGTCAGCAACAGCGCGATCGCGTCATGAAGCGGTTCAAAGACGGGGAACTCCAGGTCTTGATCGCTACGGATGTCGCTGCCCGCGGTATCGACGTAAATGACCTCACCCACGTGTTTCACATGGCACTCTCTGACGACCCCGCCTACTACACGCACCGGAGCGGACGTACCGCCCGAGCCGGAAAAAAGGGGATCTCCCTGGTTTTGGGCACGGGTCGCGACAAAGGTCGCCTCTTGCGGCTCGAAGAAAAGCTGGGCATCAACTTCTCCAAAGCCGAAGTTCCTACAAGTGCCGAAATTCAAGAAGCGCGGATCGATCAATGGTGTAATGACATCCTCAACACCAAACCTAAAGACAAGATCGACGGACAGCTCTTCTTCAAAGTCGCGAGTACGCTCTCGGGCATGACCAAGGAAGAACTCATTGCCAAGCTGCTGGTGCTTGAAATGGAGCGCAATGCCCTTCGCGATGGAGATGATCTAAACCAACGATTCGAGAAAGGCAGCAGTAAAAGTCACCAATCGGGCCGCAGGCCCTACAATAAAAATAAAGGCAGCAATAAGGGCGGAAAAAAGAACTTTCATTCCAAAAGCCGACACCAAGGTCGACGTCGAAGATAATTGGCGCGCTTTTTGACCCACATCGGTCATGGGGATCTTGATCTTGATTCTTTTACCGACCTTGCTCTTGGCTCAAGCTCCAATAGAATGCGAGTGGGCGAGTTTTAATGTTTACCGGTATGGGCAGGTAAATCGGCTCAACCTCTTGCAGCAACCCGAGGGCAGCAAATATGCCGAATGGAGCATACAGAACCAATTCGACTCCCTGTTAGTGCTTAGGAAAGATAGCCTATGCGTTCTTGGTTTTCGCCCTGCGGGCGGATATGCAATGCAGTGGGATCGTCGGATTTTCGTCTGCCCCAAACAAAAGCTTAAAAGAAAGGATAAGTCTGCCGGGCAAGAGCCCCAAGGTGTTTTCGCGTTCAATGAATTTTATGCAGAGGAATGTAAACTCCTAATTCTGGATTCAGACTGGCACCCTGATACCTTATTGTATACGAGCACTTGGAATTGCAGCGACCCTTTATGTGGAAGCAAACACGGCCATATTCAGTTCAGGACCGAGCATTGGAGCCGTCCGCAATTCGGAACACTGGTCACTCGATCTTCCATTTATGGACGCCCGAGTCAACTTTCTTTCTATTATGCCAGCGACCCTAAATGGATGCGCATCATAGAGGCACTTTCAAAAAATATGGATTGGGAGTTCACCCCCATACAAGCCGGTAAGATGAAGCAATGCTTAGGTTTTTCACCGGAACTGTGATTTAAGGGCGAAAAATTCTTTTCACAGGTCTAGACACCGAACTACTTTAGTACTGGTTTCAAGAACAGCGTCTTCGGTTTCTCCAGAACCAATCATACCCGAAGACGCAACGTTCGTTCAAGCGCGTAGATCTCCAGCTACGCGCTTTTTTTTTCCCATCTTGTAGTTCCTAATTGTGTTGATCATGCGAACCTTGAATCGAGCAGCCGGCATGCTCTCGCTACTGCTACTGACCATATCGTGCCGCGTTCAATTCGTGGCGGACTACGATGGCCAATTGGCCAATCAGGTCGAGAATGCCGCAGAGGCCGTGGATTACTTCTACTTGACCATGGCCGAGAGCACAACGGACGAATTCGGAGCCCGAAACTACCAGTTCTTCAAGGAAGATTACCTCAAGATCGAAGTACAACTGAATTCCATCCTTCGAAATAACCGAATTCAGCCACTAAACTAAAACAGTACGCGCATCGCTCAATTGACCCTCGAAAAATGGGTCGAATACAAAGAACGACATAAGAAAAAAGACGAGATCTCCGATGCGGAGATCAAACTGAATCGGCTGACCATGAGCGACTTTTTCTACGCGATGCTCGTGGCAGAGGAAGGCAAAAAATTGGCAACCCCTTAAACGTATCACATGATAATCGATATTGATGAAACGCTGAAGCAGATGGTCAGCACTGTGGAAGGAGCACTGGGCGATGGCTGGAAAAAAGTGAGTGGATCCACGAAGGACATGCTACACAGACAACGAGAACGATTCATTTTCGCCCAGCCTGAACGAATCGATTCAGTGCTACACCGAAGCGGGGTTCGAAGAAGGCGATGCTCGCAGCTATGTTTTGTACGAACGACTGGGGATCGTGCCGGAATCGGCCTGTATCGACACATCTCGAAAAACCGATCGGGGTGCCGGTGTGCTATATGGCGAGGACATCAAAATCGAGGACTGCGAGCGATTCACTTGGGAACGACAGCGCAATGCCGCCATAGCGTTAGGTGGTGTGTGGAAGAAACTAGCCCAACGAATAAACGACGAAATTGAGGAGGAAGAGAAGAAAAAAATCTTCGAAATGACCGTGGACTGCTTGTGCGATGAAGAATAAACTACTGATTCTGATCCTAGTGCTTTGGCTTCCGAGCACGGCCAATACTCCAGCTGTAGAGGCCATTGAGCGGGCCGTAGTTCAAGTAGAAAGTGGCGCCAAGGTAGGGTCTGGTTTTTTGTACCGTGATCGAAGTTATGTCGTAACGAACCTTCACCTGATCGAGAATGCGAACGACATAAGGCTTCTGCTTTACAACGATGTCCGAAGAGGAAGAGTCGTAAAGGTGTTGAAGCGTTACGACCTCGTGTTGATAGAACTCGATCGGCCGGCAGATTCAGAATGCACGGTCATCAGTAGCATTAACACCCAACCAGCCGCCAACAGCACACTTTACACCCTCGGCCATAATGGAGGTGGGAACATCAATACGCTGATCGACAGGAGCCTGAGACTTGGCTTCACGTCTGACAAAAGGCTAAGCGGTCTATTACCCGAAAGCATTCGCCGTACCTTTTCACAATGCAAGAGTCCCGATCCAGAGATCGAGATCGTGTACTTCGAAGGAACTCTTCTACCGGGGTTTTCGGGTGCTCCAATAATCGATGAACGAGGGAACCTGGTAGCCATAGTGGATGGAGGGCTCGATCGCGATGCCAGCTCCATAAGCCGGGGCATTGCCGTAAATCGCCTATCGGATCTAATGAGCTCCAACGGATCGACCATTATGAGGCCTTGTGGCTCGAATACAGGCGTAACTTTTTCGGCCGACAGGATACTGACCAAGGAGAACTCTGATGTAGTCCAAACGAAGGGTTTTACCCCGGTTAAAACCAAGACTCGAACGGTGGAGGAAATGATGGCCACGGTCGACGATCCGGTCAGTTTGAGGGAGTTGGCAAATCAAACGGTTGGAGCAATAGGTAAGCCGGGTTACATGATCCTGAAATACGACATATACGAAGACCTTGAATCAGGCGCTGTGATCTGCGTACCTGAAGGCGCTCAACTTGAAAAGCGCGGAGACCATTTGATCGCAGAATTCCCCAATTACCACATGGCTTTCATGGTTGAACTGCAGCGAGTGTCCAACCCGAACGCCTTGCTTTGGAACAGGTTCAACGAAGCTGCAAATAAATTCCAACAGCGCATAGTAGAGCGGGATCAAAACAGATACTTTGGAAAGCACCCCTTTGATGACCGGTACTACATGTACCAGCCCGATTCTTCCATGAGCTATATGGAGCCTCAAATCCGAAATGATGAGATCGTTGTGAACAGGATCAGCTACATGGGGTACTTGGCCAATACCGATTATTACGGAAATCCACTTGATCAGGAACCGTTCAGCTATTCGTTTCAAACCCTTTTTGGAAAGGGAGATATATTTCTGGGAGCGGTAGCCCTGAACGACGATTCCAGAGCCGAATACGCGGAAGAGGTGACTGGCTGTATCCTCTCCGGTGCCTGCGAAACGATTGCTCCGAGCGATTGCTCATCAACCTGCTATAAGGTGCGTACTTGGCTCAGCTTGGTGCTCGGTACGTATATGAATGGCTTCTCAAATACGTACTACAATTATCACGAATAATCGGGCGCTTTCGTACCTTCATCGTGCTATGTAACCAAACTAACCCGCAATGACACGTTTTTTAAAATGGCTGTTCATATCCTTGGTCGCACTTATCGTTCTTCTTTTTGGCGCATATAAATACATGCAATCCCAAACCAAGAAGCACAGTCCTGAAGAAACCATTTCACATACCGTTTCCGGTGGTGAGGTAGAGGTCTTTTATAACCGTCCTTACAAAAAAGACCGAGTGATCTTCGGCGACCTCGTACCTTATGGTGAAGTTTGGCGTACCAGAGCAAACGAGGCGACCACCTTTTCCACTAATGTCGATCTGACGATCGAGGGCGAAGATCTTGCCGCAGGCAAATATACTTTTTGGACAATTCCGAGTGAAACTGAATGGGTTTTGATTTGGAATACCAAGATGTACCCATGGGGAGTGAATTGGGATGCCAAAGCGGCTCGCGAAGATGCGCACGACATTCTTTCGGTTACGGTCCCGGCCGAAACCATAGACGATGTGGTGGAGCAGTTTACCATTCGATTCTCCAGTTCGAACGAGTTGATCCTGGAGTGGGATCATACTAGGGTTCGTGCACAAATTGGGTCCTAAGAGCCTCAATAAGGATCGCAATAACTATTTTTGAGTTGTTGTGAAACAACTCGTAACTGCGCTATTTTCTATCGTATTGTTCGGTGCTTTTGGACAAAGCGCCCAAATTGACAATACCCTTGAGTTTCAGATATCCGGCGGTTCGGCCACCGTTGCGAATTCCGGATTCGAAGTTCGATATTCACATCGCGTGAACGATCACATTGAGCTTTGGAATTGGGAATACTTTGTTGGCGGCGGATTTTGGTCACGTCCCGGCCAATTTGGACCTCATGCTTTAGCAGCTGGCCGCACGGCTTTTGGGCGGAAGAGACATCAGGTTTTAGGGGATTTGGGAGGCGTGATACTCTTTGACTTGAGCGATGGGTACAACAGCTACGCCTTGCCGGTACTGAATTTGGGCTACCGATACAACTCGCAGACCGATGACTGGCATATACAATTCACGGCCGGAACCTGGGGGCTTGTCAGTGTAAATCTCGGTCTGAAATGGTAGCGTTCCACTCGCGCAACCCCATGATGGCCAGATAGAGGAATACGATGTACTGAAAGGCCGTAATGCCCAATCCTTTATAGAAGTACAAAGGAACTGAGATCGCGTCTCCGATGATCCACAACCACCAGTGCTCGACTCGCTTTCGAGCCATGAAGTACATACCTGCGAAAAACAGTGCTGTCGTTGTTGCATCAACGTAAGGTACATCGCTATCGGTATAGCGGACCAATGCGAAGGCCAGAATCGCCCAGGCCGCGATGAGGAAGGCCACGAGTTGCGGATACTGATCGCGCCGTAGGCGCTGAATCGGCCTTTCTTCGGAATTCTCAGGCTTCAAGCGAAGCCAAACATACCAGCCGTAAATGCTCATCAAAGTGAAGTACACGTTGATGCCCATATCGGCGTAGAGCTTGGTGCCGAAACAGATATAGATGTAGAGCGCCGTGGAGATAATTCCGGTCGGATACACGGCTATCTTGGCCAATCGAGCGTAGTAAACACTGAGCAGGCCAAAGATCATGGCCACTGCTTCAATGACGATATTCAGTGTAGAATATTCGCGATAGGGTCCTATGATCAATTCAACGAGATCCACGGCCCAAAGATACATTCTGCGTCAACGAATCAAACGGAGCGTGGTTCTTTCTTCTTCGATGGTTCCGTCAGAGTACCAAACACGCACCCGCACTACAAAAACGGTGATCGTACTCACGGGCTCCCCATTCACGGACCCATCCCATCCGGAGTCTTTATCGTCGCCATTAAAAACGAGCTCGCCCCACCGATTGAAGATCTGGTACTCGAATTTTTCGAATTCATCGCCCTGCGGGCGGAAGTAGTCGTTCACGTTATCGCCATTTGGCGTAAACGCGTTGGGGATGTAGATAACGCCACGCGGGAAACAGCCGGGTTCGTAGGTCACAAAGGCCGAATCGACACCGCAGTAATTATGAAGCCAGGCAGTGAGTTCAAGGTTTTCATATCCTTGAATGACGGTATCGAGTTGGGGAGCGGGAATTTCATTACCGTCGATGGACCATCCCTGAAAAGTGGCGGTGTCGTTAGACGTATACCATAATGAGGTGGTTGGACAATCCTCTTGGTAGTACAACTCCACATCGGGATACACACCGATCCATAAGATCATGGTGTCGGCCACGGCACAGCCATTGAAATCCGTTCCGGAAAGGTAGTAAGTATCGCTTTGATCGAGTACGATGTAATTGCCAGAGTAGCCTACCGGCTCAACGTTCATTGTGGTCCACGGCAAGTTGGAAAGATCCAAGGCGTATGGACTGCACTCGGCCGTACTATCAGGTACAATATCGCTATAGTCATTGAACCACTGATGCCATAAACTATCGCGCTGAATGCAACTTCCGGAAGTTACGGTGAGGTAGTACCATCCCTGATCCAGGAAGTACGTATTCGCGGTGGAATCACCAGTGCTCCAGTCGTAGCGGTCGGCCCCCTGAACCGCTGAGTAAAGCAATGGCTCATTGGGGCACCAAACCGTAGTGTCATCGAGAAGAAGGTGGTAGTTAGCGCCGTTGACGTACAGCGAATCGTAGCATGTGATCTGTGAATTCGAGACGGCCACCCAAACGGTATCGGAAGCGGAAACATTCAACGAAATGCTGTTTACCGCTACCCCTGTACTCCATAAAACCTGATAGTCGGGACCGTATAAGGTATCAAGAGATAGCTGAAGAAGGCTGCCTTCGCAAAGTGTTGTATCGGACGTCAATAGCGGTTCCGCCGTTCTTTCGATCCACACCGAATCGCGCCCCAAGCAGGAAAAAGCATCATCATAGGCCTCCACCCAGTATTGTCCGCCCGCGCTGAGTAGTATGGTTTGGGTGGTCGCACCAGTGCTCCAAAGAAAGCTAACGTAACCCGAACCGGCGTTCAGCGTAACCTGTTGATCCCAGCAGATGAACAGCGAGTCTTGGAACGGATCGAAGGGGTTCCCCAATTTGTTGACCACAAGGGTATCGGAACAAATGATGGAACCGAAATCGGCGGTGTATACGTAGGTCGTCGTGTCGGTAATGGTATCGATGAAGGTAGTTGTGACAGCACCATTCGACCACGAAAACCCGGGCGGACAACCACTCGTGGGTGGGGCTGTGTTGGTTGTGGCGACAACATTATCGATGGCCCAGCTTTCATCGCACCATGGTGCTGATCCTGCGTTGGTGAGGTTGCCAAACCACTCCAAAACAAGATCACAATCGGAATGCGAAAAGGTCTTCTGAATGTTGTAGACGGTAGTACGAGAAGTTGGAGTACAGCGAGGCGGGAGATCCTGCATCGCCGATCCTGTAAAGGCTGGGTAATCGATTTGATAGTCGTCGGGATAGCTTTGCTGATTCGATGAAACGTTGGAAAACGCAGTATTTATTATCGATGAACCATCAGCTCTAAAGCCCCATAGATCGGGCCCATCGGGAAGGTTGTTCCCGTCCCACGAATCGAATATGTACAGAGTAAAAGAAACGGTCACCTGATCGTGCTCCGGAAGGTTCAGAAGAGTCCATTGTGCCGTGTCGTTACCAAACGGTCCGGCCGTTTGTTCGTAGAGGTACGACATGGTATCGGCAGGTAGCCATCCGGCCGAAAGGCCGTTATCGAAATCGGACCAAAAGGCAGCAAAGGGGGGCCTCGCGGATATTTCCGTGGTATCGCCATAGCAAACGTTCACGTTGGTCGCCTGTAAGTTGAGGTCGGCCACGAAGAGCTGGATGCTGTCAATGACCGAGCACCCCGATCCTTGGTCCGTGATGGTAACGGAGTACGTTCCTGGTTGCGTGAGTGGCCGGGGGTTAGCAGTTGCCCCATCGGACCAAGTATAGTTGGGATACACGCCGAGGTCGGCAAAAAAAGTATCTCCTTCGCAGATTATCGTTGCAGGCGGCAGCGGATCAACGCCGTTAAAGGCATTGATCGTAAGCGTATCGAATCGCTGAATACCACAGCTATCGGTTCGCGTTAGGGTGTAGGTCGTGGCCGGAAAAGGTGAGATCAGGGGGTTGGGAATGGTCGGGTCGGACACTCCTGTTGTAGGACTCCAAGAATAAGTCTGAATGTAGGGAGTGAAAAAATTGGGCTGAATCGTTCCGAAGCACTGATTTATAGTATCATTCGTTGAGTTTCCGGCGTACTCCATACAAATACGAATAGTCGCTGACGCCGCGCCTGTGGCCGCGGTTGCTCCCCACTGAACCTCACTCACCCCCAGAATAGATTGAAGATCTACGGTCCTACTCAACCGCAAGGAGCAATCGATGTAGAGATCGAGCTTTTGCGAATCGGGGTACCAATACAGTTGAGCCCGGTGCCAGTTTTGATCTTCTATATTCGCGTTTCCGGGCAGGGCGCTAACCGGGGCACTGAGTGCCGGGGACGGAGCATGAATCACTGTTCCGCCCGTGTGGTACGCAACGTGGTCGTAAACCGGGTCATCGGTTGGTGGGCCATTCTGGAATATGTCGATCTCCGCACCAAAGGCATTGGTAAGGGATCCGTACCCTAGTTGCTGCCCATACAACCCTATCGAATTACCGGGATCGTTCATTAGGACGATGACCATACCATCGGCTCCGAAGTCGGAGCTGCCGAGTAAAACCCTGGTGTCGATCACAAAAGGCTTGGTTAGGTCGAGGGTGTCTTCGAACCACACGGCCCCCACCTGCCCGGGGCCGTTCGAGGTAAGCGTATAGCAGCCATCCGTACCGAGAAAGGCCGTTCCCAAGGTATTGGGTTGCCCAACTGCGATACTGCCCCAAAAGAGAAGGAAAACGAATAGGCGGAGCTGCATACTCAAAGATAGTGATTAGATTCGTGTACAATGCCGGTAACTAAGAAACAACTGCTTAGAATAAGGGTGATCGATCGGGTACTGCGGAACAAATTCCGTACCGCTCCTGCCACCAAAGAGTTTTTGCGCGATCAATGCGTGGAGGAGCTCTTTGGAATCGATTCTGCTCGCTCTGGGAACGAGGTTTCATTGTTCACTATCGACAAGGACCTCCGTCTGATGCGGGACGAATACGACGCCCCAATCGCCTATGACAGAGGGAGCAAAGAGTACTACTACCAGGATGGCAATTATTCCCTCGATGGGTTGGGAATTGGGTCGAGAGAGATCGTCGCCTTGGAGTCAGCGGCTCAACTGCTTAGCGGTTTTGCCGACAACCCTCTGCTGCGCCAATTCGCTCCGGCGATCACCAGGCTGTGCGAGCGCCTTTCACTTCAAAAGAAGCACGACCAAGAGGAAGATCACTTCATCGAATTCGAAGTACTACCCCAATACGATGGCTGGTCGTACATCGATCAAATCTACAATGCGATAAAGGAGTGTCTGGTCATCGAGTTCGACTATTTCTATTTCGATGACGAACGTACGAGAACGGTTCGGCTCCACCCCTACTTACTTAAAGAATCACAACAGCGGTGGTACATAGTAGGTTGGTCGCCCGAACGTGAAGCACTCCGGCTATACGGCTTGGAACGCATCCGCTCGCTGCGCATGGGTCCCGTTAGATACCCCTCTTCCGAACGAAAAAAAATCGATGCAGCGGCTTACTTCAAACACGCCTATGGCATTTTTACGATTCCGGACAAGGCACCCTCTCGGGTGGAAGTGCGGCTCGATCGGCGCGATCTACTCTATGCTCGCACAAAACCATGGCATTCGTCTCAAGAGATTCTCTCCGAAGATGACCATGGGGGAGTATTGTCCTGGACCGTGCACGTAACACCTGACTTCAAAATGCAATTATTGTCACTCGGAGATAAGATTGAAGTTTTAGAGCCCAAATGGTTGAGAAAGGAGATTGCAGAGACGCTTAGGTCAGCTGCGGATAGGTATTCTTAATTCTTAATTGACTGAGTTCATGGTTCATTGCCCATAGCCAACTAAGAACTCAACCCTAAGAACTCAACCCTAAGAACTAAAGTATATAGGTCACCGCATTGATGTGCATGCCGGCGCCAACACTGGCAAAGAGTATGATCTCACCATCGTAAAGTTTGTGGCTACCTAAATTTCCTCGTTTCACCTGATCGAAAAGGGTAGGAACGGTCGCAACCGAGCTATTGCCAAGGGTGTGGATATTCATCGGAAGCACCTTCTCTTCCATGGGGACTTTATAGAGTCGATAAAAGCGCTTTACGATCGCCTCGTCCATTTTTTCATTGGCCTGATGGATGAAGATCTTTTCGAGGTCTTCTATCTTTTCTCCGGAGGCATCATAGCATTCCTTCATGGCTGCGGGCACTTCGGTCAACGCATACTCATAGATCTTACGGCCTTCCATTTTAATGTAGCGAACGCGAGGGTCGCTTTCAGGGGAATTAGATTTTCCCATAGCGAGGTAATAGGCCTCATCAACGGTATGTGTCAGGGTTCGGTGCGACAGTATTCCACGGCGTTCATCTTCTTTCTTTGCTTCCAGAATACAAGCACCTGCTCCATCCGCAAAGATCATGGCATCGCGATCATGTGGGTCCACCACTCTGGAGAGGGTTTCTGTTCCGATGACCAGAACCTTCTTGGCTTCTCCGGCCTGAATAAAGATGTGCCCTTGAATAAGGGATTGTATCCAGCCGGGACAACCGAACAAGATGTCGTATGCAACGCATCTAGGGTTCGCAATACCGAGGTTGTGCTTTACTCGAGCAGCCAATCCGGGTAATACATCGGTCTGAATCGTATGCTTCCGGACATCACCAAAATTGTGAGCAAGTATGATATAATCGAGAGATTCCGGATCCACTCCCGCATCCGCAATCGCAATCTCGGCAGCGCGAGTAGCGATCTCAGACGAAGTTTGATCCTCCTTAATGTACCGCCTTTCACGGATACCAGTGATCGCCTCGAACTTCTCAATGATCTTTTCATTGTCGTATTCCAAAGCCGTTTGGTCGTCGTTGTAAAAACCGTTTCGCATGAAATCGGCATTGGTGACCACGCGCTCCGGAATGCAACTTCCCGTTCCGGTAATGATAGAATTGATCATAGGACTAGATTTGAATCTAAGGTCTCCAAAATTCTTTGGAATTAAAGGGTATATGTACACTTATTAAGGAAGAACCAACTAACTATCAGGTCAAACCTGCTACAAAAAAGAGAAACTTAGTAAAAAAACTAAACTCAATCCATATGAAAACTGCTCTTATATCTATTGTTCTTGTAGCCTTTTTGGGCTTTGCTCTCGGTGTAAATGCACAAGAAGAAGTTACCCACGGAATTCGCGCATGTTGGTCAAATGCCGGGCTGTTTAACAACGGGGACCAAGTTCCATCATCGGGCGATTCGAAATCCGGATTTTACATAGGAACCTTCCGAACGACGCAAATCGTTCCGCTACTTCACTTGTATAAGGGGCTTGAGTATCAGCAAATGGGTGCAAAGGTCGATGACGACAATTTTAGAAACTTGCATTACATCAGCTTACCCACGGCACTTCGCCTAAAGCTCGGACCTGTATTCGCTCAAGCGGGAATCGCGGCCAATTTCAAGGTCGGAGAAAACATTACGGCACTTGGTCAAGATGTAAAGACCGATGACAATAAAGCCGAGTGGTACGATTTCCCCTGGCACACGGGCTTGGGCCTTAAGCTTGGTCCGATCACCGTAGATGCGCGCTACCATTGGGGCCTGAATGATATCGATGACTCTGGAGTTAGAAATCAATACTTCCAGTTAGGAGCAGTGCTGAGTTTCTAACCTGCGCGATAAAAGAACTCACCGCCATCCAATCTTAATTGTTGACCAAAGAGGTCGATCGTTTTCTCCGTACAGCGGTCGACTTCTTTCATTTTAGCCGCCCCGCGAATCAGATCGAGATCGAGCCAAGGACATGGATATGAAGTGCCCATAAGGTCCGATACCGTGCATAGGTCCTTCCACCGTGGCCCCATAGGCATTTGTTCGGTGAATTGTAACCCTTGCTTTCTCCAAAAGTGCAAGCGAGCCCGACGGGTAGGAATCGCGTTCACCGATTCGTGATACAGGGAACCATCACAGCTTACGTGTAGATCGCGCCGCCGGGCTTGCTCGCGGAGGAAAACCTGCGTTCGTTCGCGACCCCAAAGGCCTTCGAGTTTTTCTACCGGAATGAGGATATTGAAAGAAGTCAGTGAAACAGCCATAGTCTTTGTTATTTATTGACAATTCAAAGCTAGGACCCCACTTTGGCTTCTATTTACAATGTGGTTGAATCGTTCTTCGTTGTTCGGCGTTCGTTGAATCAAGAGTTATTGGTTATTGTTCAATGGGATTTAATAATGAATAGAAGATCCTTGGCCTCGAGTTTTAACCCGGGGATTGGATTGTTGAGTCGATAACCGGCATCTCAGAACTTTCCTCGGTTCGTTAAATAAAAAAGCTAAATATTTTGGGTTATGGCCCGAGGCTCTTTGTTCCGGACTACAGAGTTCGAATTCCGAGACTTAGGCTTCAAAGCCAAGCTCTAGTGCTCCACAGAGCTAACTTGCATCACAGCCATTGGTAACCATTCACCCCGGAATATGAACCTCTCGCCATTTCGCCCTCCATCGAATACCATGGGAATTTGCTAAATTCCCGGCCTCGAAATAATTCCTATGAAAAAGCTTCTATTCTTTTGTCTCGCCCTAGCGGGCGGATGGGCCACTCAAGCCCAAGTGTTCACCCAAACGTACACCAGCGGCGATATCTTCGGCGTTGGTCAAGTGCAAAACAGCACCAACGACATCTATCCTTGCCACGGAGTTCTTACCTTTACCGGACTCCCAGTCGGAGCCAATGTGGATTCAGTTCGTGTGGTTTACGATTTCTTTAGCGCCATGGCTGGATTCCAAAGCCCGAACGATCAGCGCTCGTACATCAATTGCCCAACGACCGGACTTAAAGAAGCGAATTTGGCCGCAACGGGCCCCGTGGGTATCGGCGTTACCACAGTCACGTATTCACGCTTGGTTTCAGTAGCGAACGGAATTTTAACCTCCAACACATTAACCTTCGAGCTTCACGCAGGTACTACAGCTCTAATTCCGGGATCATGCACAGGATCGGGTCACGTCGTTTTTAACAACACCTGGACCGTTACCGTGTATGTTAGCGGATCGGCAGCTTGCCCCGAACCCACGAATTTGAGCACGACGTCAACGACTAACTCGATCGCTTTCGACTGGATTCCCGGTGGATCTGAGGCCCAGTGGCAGTTTGCGGCCGGGCCAGAAGGATTTCCGCTCGGAAGTGCGGTTCCGGCAGTAACGTCAACTCACCCGGTGACCATGGCCGGATTAGACTCCGCGGCGAGCTACGACTTCTACGTTCGAGCCATATGCGGACCTGGCGACACCGGCCTTTGGTCAGGACCAATCACTGCAATGACGGATACGCCAGTATGCGCTTCACCGACCGACGGTGTAGTTTCTAATGTAACGGAAACAGAGGCCGCGGTAGGTTGGAGTCAATCCGGATTCTCGTCAGATTGGCAACTCAAGTACGGGCCGCAAGGATTTGCCATTGGATCGGGAACATTCGTTTCAGGAGCGCAGTGTAATCCATGAGTACTCCAAGGGTTATCGCCCGACACCGAGTACGAAGTATACATCCGAAACAACTGCGTTCTCAACGAATCGGACTGGTTGGGGCCATTCCCTTTTACAACACTCGATCCGTCGATCGGATTGGTTGAAGAAAGCAATGGCGTTCGCCTTTATCCGAATCCAACCACCGGAAAAATCTACGTGGAAAGCGCGGTGACGCAGGATTTCGAGATCCGCGACGCACAGGGGAAATTGGTTGTAGATGGGCATCTGGCCGTAGGCCAAAATATCATTGACCTTGCCAACCTCGCCGAGGGGTGGTACGTCTTCTGTAGTAGTACACATGCGTACCCCATTATTCTAAATCGATGAAATCACTGTTGGTGTTCGTTGCTTTGGTCGGAAGCTCCGTATTGTTTCTCGGTTGCCCGAATTGCAACTGTCCTGAAGCTATTCCCTTTACGCGTTGGACAGATTTTATACTGAGACCCGACCAAGCGTGGTACCCAGCAGGTGCCGATTCCCTGAATTTCACTTTAGAGGTCACTGAAATTGAATACCTCGCTCAAACGGCCGAACCCGGTTATGGAGGCGATGCCGCGATGGCCTGTAGCTGTATTGAGAACGGCTGGCGAGGGTTTAAGTCCCCGTTGGACAGTATCCGGTTTACGACCGTCGATGATTGGGATGTGAATCATGCGGCCGGATCGAGCCTGAATGACATTACCCAAGTGTTCGACTTGAATCACACGGGATTAGGTCCGGCCATGTGGGCAAATTTTGACGATCCCGGCGCCATCAGCGGGGATGCGTATAGCTACTTCTATACGTTTCGGTTTACCGAAGGCCCGACCGATCCCGGCGCATATGACGTTGTGGCGATCCTTTTCTACGCCAACGGAACCTCGGTCGAAGGCGAATCCATGACCATGGTGATTCAGTGATGTGATTTACGACGAATTTTGAACGTTGCACCGACCGGCGAAAGTCCCTAACTTCCGCCTCATGCGCCTGAACCTCGTATTTTCCCTTCTATTGACCGTCATCCTGAGTCGAGCACAACCGCTCGAGCGGTTCGTTTTGACCTGCCAGGATGGAAACGTTAAGCGCGTTGCTTTATTCGAGGACGGAAACTTGACCTTTATTTCGCCAACGAACCTCGTGGCCGAAATGCCTATTGTTAGACCGGGTACCCAACAGGTTTTCTACATCGTTTCGAAGTCTAGTGAAGAACGCTTTATTTACTCGACCGATGTTACCAGTGGCCTTCACCAAAACTGGAGCCCCAAAGGTGTTCTGGAAGGTGGAATGGAATTTTCTCCCGATGGACGCTACCTCTATTTCGTGAGTACCCGCAATGGCGGGCCAGGGATTTACCGACGCGACCTAACCGAAGGAGTCGTCGAGGAGATCGCCGTTAACGACCAGCCGCAATTCGACCTACGGTTGTCCCCGGACGGAAAGGAGCTGTTGTATGTAGAGTGGACTGACGAAGGATACATTCTGCATTCGTGGAATACGGAAAATGGCAGCAGAAGAATGGTACTGCACGACAGCATTCTGATCTCAAACGTGCGATGGTCTCAAAACGATTACTCGTTCATCTACGTGCGAAACGAAAATCGCTATTGGGAGATTCGGGAGTATTTTCCTCTACGCGATTCTACCTATAGCATTCGCTGGGGCGTACCGGCTATGGCCGATCCGGTTTACTCTCCCAATGGAGATCAAATCTTTTACAGCATGGAGCAAAATGGCCAGTGGGATATTTATGCGTACAGGCGATCGAGCGACAAGCACCGCTGGCTCATCGATGACAAACGGGACGAGACTCATCCTCAATTTCATCCGTCGGGCGATTGGATCTGGTACAATGAACGCACGAGAAAAGGTTGGCGCGTGTTGAAAAAAGTGATCCGAGGCAAAGCGCCAAGGGCCCTGATCGAATCACGAGATTTCGCGTGCTACGACGCCTTTTGGTTCCCTTTGAATTGACCTGGATGAAGCAGCTTGGTGTATTATTCCTGATAAGCCTACTGACTATCGCTTGCAGTCGTGGACCTAACCCGAATCGATCTAGAGGTTTTCCGCTCGACACCCGACCGCATTGGATGATCTATCACAGCACGCACGAATACGGGGCATTCAACATTTGGATCTACGATCTGGAACTCGATTCCACATGGGCTCTCACAACAGACACCCTGTGGCACTATAATCCCATTCGCTGGAGCGATTCCACCTTGTCCATTATGGGACCCCGTGATATAGGCACGATTCGCCTTGAAAAGAATCTGCGGTCGGTAAACACCGCACCCCTACTTCCCGGTCTTTACCCCAAGGAAATGCTTTGGCCTTCACCAAATGGGCTCATGCTGGCCGGACAAGCATCGGTCAACGACACTACCCAAGTATTCGTTTCGCGTATCGACGGCAAACGTTTGCAATGGCTCACCTCAGGCTCGGCAGGTGGCATGGAGCCGCAATGGTCACCCGACGGACTTACACTGCTCTATCGCTCAAATCAAGACGGGAACCCCGAACTCTATTTATTTCAATTGACCACAGCACACCAACTCCGACTTACCCAACACGACAGCTTGGATCGTTACGGCGTATGGCATCCTAATGGCCGCAAGATCGCCTTCGCCTCAAATCGACATCGTTCCGAAATGGACCTGTACTTGCTCGACGTTGCCACGGGCGATACTCGTAGGCTGACCCATAACGACTGGGGAAAAGGAGAACTTTCCTTTTCCCCAGACGGCCGTTTTTTAGCCTTTCATGCGAAACCTCCAAACGGATATTTCGACATGTATCTGTATGACATGAAGGCTGATAGCATCAAGCGCGTTACGCAAACCGAAGCGTACGACGGCTATCCAACATGGATAGTAAAACCCTCAACCAGGTGAGTTTTACAATAATTTATAGCGCTTTTCTAGGAAATGTTAGAATTATTTCTAATGCCTCGGAATTAATATAAATTCTAATTTTTCTTTCGACAATTAATGCTTAGGTTTGGGGCTGTAAAATCGGCAGAGCGTCGATACCTAATACTAATACAACAAGAGCATGAAAAAGACTTACGTTCTTTTAGCTGCCCTTGCTCTCGGGGCAGTCTCATTCACTTCTTGCAAAAAATGTAAGGAATGCGATGTGAAAACAGAGCAATTCCTGAATGGTCAATTGATTCAGGAAGGAACCGTATCCGGACAGGAATACTGCGGTGACGAGCTGAAAGAGATCGAAGATAACCCGGAGGTAACCTCTACGGTTTCTAATCCGGGCGGAGACATCGAACAAAAAATTACTTACACCTGTAACTAATTGATTTTCGTCCTTTTATAGTTAAAACCCCTCTCCCACCGAGGGGTTTTTTAGTTTCCGTTCACCCGGTATAAATGGCAATTCACCCAATTCGCTAAGGACGCTTTGCCCCACAATCACCACCTTCGCGTCATGAGGGATCGCCAAACACTGCGGATGCGGCCGTTTTCTTACCTTGTCGAGAGCACTAACTTTCGACACTCCGCTCCCATGGCCTTTCTTAGACGGCTATTTTTCTATTTGTTTTTTCTCGGCCTCTCGGCCGGATGCGTTCCGACCGACGACCGTAGATATCTCGAATAGCCGGAGGACCAACCGGATAATTGGGGCGCTTCAACCTCGGTAAAAAGCACCCCCGAACTGAGGTTCGAAGACCGCCTTTATTATAACAAACATGGCGAGCCCTATACCGGAAGCTGGATGAGCACCCATCCGAATGGGCAAATTGAGTGGAAAGCGGAATGCTCCAAAGGCAGGTTACACGGCCAGGTTCGAGAATACTACCGCAACGGAGCTTTGGCGCAGATTCGACATTACGAGTACGGTGTTCTGAAGGGCTCATTTGAAGAATGGTATCCGAACGGAGATATAAAACTCAAAGGCACCGTTAAAGCACCCTCTCGCTGGGGCGGAGATCGAATCGGGGATTTTACCGTCGGCTATTATGGCAAAGGGAAGTTGAACATTATACAACGTCAAAAAGGGCGGATTCAAATGATCAACAATGCCGGACGTACCCCCTACGAAAACGAAATGATCGAACTCACCCGGCAAATGGGTTATATGCTTTACGCCTATGATCGCTGGGGGCGTCTTGAAACGATAGCTGTAGATAGTCGTGGTGAATATCCGGCTTTCGAGAACTGGGACCACTACGAATAAACCCAGACCGTTTAGGGCGAAAATAGCTGCCAAGGGCTGCATCGGCCCGCAGGGCCAAAACCTATTTTACGCGTACAAAGTGCTCCACATAGTGCACGTAGGAGTCCGCATCCCAATAGGCCTGAACCGCGCCGCATTCCGAAGAGGATCGGCTCATATAACGTATATGACTGCACACGAACGAAGTGTCGGTCAGCTCAATGGTGTAGACGGTCTCTTGGTCAGTGAATGCGTTGTGAATGAGTCGATGTTGGGCCGAGGATTCGTCGATACGCCAGGAACCAAAATTGGGCTGATCGTTGGGGTCACCGTGTGTTCCCAATGCATATTGACCGCGATCTTCCCACAGTAACTGATAATGACCGTCTTCGCGATACTGAATTTCGCGGCGAAACAAATAGGCACGAGCACCTCCAAACCGGTTAAGGTCGCCTTTGGCCGGATTCATGACCGAGTCTGCTGCAATGAAATATTCCCCATCGACATAGAGGGCCTTATATTTCCACGTTGATGTCAAAAGTGCTGCGAGGTCGGTTTGGTCGACTGTATACCGTGGTGCATCGACGGACTCTTCGCACGAAACAAACGTGAAGCACAGAAGCAAGGCTAAAAGTGCATATTTAATTCGCCCCATCACTGTTAATTTTATGGATTCTTGATTTCACTAATAGCTCGTCGTGTTTCGGATTTTCCGTTATGATCCAATACGCATCGTCCCAAATCGCCACGCGCCCATTGGTACCGTCGAAAGTCCGCGACCAAATCAATTCCCCCTTTGGAGACGCGCGGTACAGGCGGGAATCAGTGTTTATGTTAGCATCGAGGCGGAAGGTTTTAAGTAGTAAATCGCCATTACTCAGTAGCCTCATATCGGACGGGTATTCTTGAGATTCGGTAAAATCGGGCTCCCACCTATCGATCACCTCTAAGTCCTCGTCGAGGCGGTTGATCACGACCGTTTGAGGAGCATTCATATGGGCCGTGAAATACCCTCCGGTCGGAATTGGCTCGATAAACGCAGAATTGCCATTTATTCCACTGCCCACACCGATGTAGTCAATTCTTTTTCGCGTGACCCTCGTGCTCAGATCACTTGACCATTTTTCGGCTACGAAATCACCATGTACCTGTCCGACCACAACTACTTCACCCGAGGAGTTCTTGCAAATTCCCCGCATCAAAACTCTGTTGCCCACCCCTTCGTTGAGGTGGATAGCCTGAACCCGATCGCCATTGATATCGCGGGGCATCATGGCATAGCCATGAGGAAGAGACAAGGTTTGGACGAAACTATGTACCAAGAGGGCTGGAGAACCATCGTCCAATTCAATTAAACTTCCTCCAGTACACGAAAGGCGGCGATCCGACAGAGCCAGTAACGGACCAAAAATTCGTTAATTCGAGGTGGGCATCGAACTTACAAATGAAGGGAACACTGGTCGATGGATTCGCTGGAAATACAGTATCCAAAGATTGGTAATACCAAGAGAAATTTCGCCATTCGCCGAGTACGATAAAACCATTGTCCGAGGTAGGTAAGACATCCCAGAACATGGCCTTGTCTCCAAGTTCATAAAACTCTAAACCGTGCAATAAGTTCACGTCCTCGGTTCTAAAAAACCCTTTCTTCAAAAGGTGCCCTTCGGCATTAAACAAATAAATGGCGCCACCTCGCTCTTCGCTTTTACCTGTAACGACGATTCCACCCGAACTTTCGGAAGTATAGGCCGGATAGCCATTTTGCCCTACCGCGACCATTCGCCCATCGTCGAATCGCTCAACATCGCGCAGGTACGAGTTCATTCGATCCCCTACTACTCGCGTCCAAGTGGGGTCGATTACGCCGACGTCTTTGGAGCACGAACTCACCAAGGCTGCCACACAAATGAGAAGCATTATTTTCTGCATGATTACTTTCTTTTTGGGGTATAAATGAACCGGGAATAGGTGACCTGAACGTTCCAACCGATGAGCCGAAAGTCATCGGCCAAATACCCATATGCGTATGTAAAGTCGGGATCGATCCAACGCAACTCCGAATCTGTCAGATTGGATAGCCCGTATTGGAATCCGGCCGCAAGGCCGATAGCCCCAACACCGATATCTTTCTGGATACGCATTTGCATTAAAGCGCTGTGATTCCAAGGAGATCTCCATTTTTTCGAATCGACACCTCGAATTTCGGCCGGATATGGATTTCCCTGTGTTGGTATATCCTCAACTGTTGGGATCAGGCTTGCATCGGCCGTGGCCTTCAATAGCGACCGAGCTAACACACCGCCAAGGAGCTCTAATTTCCATCCCGAAACAGGAACTGAAAGACCCGCAGCGAGTGAAAAATTTAAATACTTCAATCGATCGTCGAACCGCGCCGCTTGCGCATCCAGTATCACATCAGTATACCCGTATTCGAAGGCCTGAACACCGATACTCCCCTCTGCCACGATCCAGGGCAATGGGTAAAAAGCACCAGCCGCATTAGCCTGAAACCCGAGTTGACCCTGGTAGGATTCGGGCAGCTGTTGTTTGCTGCTGAACGTGTGGTAGCGGTCAATGATCATCTCTGGATCAAAAGCGCCTGCAGAAAGGCACCACGACCACCTCGGCACCAGTTTATACTCCTCGATCAAATCCTTGAATCCCTCGATGGCTCCATACTTGGGAGTAAACAAAGGGGGACGATGCAAGAGGTCTTCGGTCCAGGCCCTCGCAGCGCTGTCGTTTCCTGATATCAAATGGGCTTGTGCGAGCAATGAAAAGTGCCGCTCCGACTGATTGGGGCTTAATCCGACGTCGCAAGGCGCTAACTTTTCAATGACACGCTCAAAACGACCATTGAAATAAAGCCGCTCAGCTTCGTCCAAAGCCGCCGGACAGTCTTGTGCCCGGGCTACAAAACCAAGGACTACACTGATTAAGGTGAGTGCTTTATTCTTCATGGCAAGGTGGGTTGTAATTAAGCAATTCGCTAACCAACTTCTTCCAATCACTTGGCGAAATTGATTCGGCATTATCGTTACAATAATGCGTATACCACAGCATTGGGTCTTCGGGCAAGGTGAACTCATATCCATCGAAGTGCGTGTAGCTCCACCAGTCATTTCCCTTCCACTCTACTCGGGCGATCCATTTTCCATCGTCCACGACTTCAATGGGCTGTCGGGCGATATCGCCAAGAGACCATATCCGAGCTGTTCGGTCGTACGACGAGCTCAAAAGTCGGGTTCCATCCTCGGAATAGGCCAAGTCGGTGATCGCTGCTCGATGCCCACCCAACTTAGCCCGTACCTTTCCGGTAAACATATCGATGAGCATGATACTACCATCGGATAAACCCAGGGCCAACCCACTTTCGGTGACAGACCTTTCGATAGCCGTAAGTCTGCTGGGCAACGTCAACGACCATACCGAAGCTCCGTTGGCGAAGTACTGCAGCTCATTACCGGAATAGTCTACACCCTCGGGAAGCAGCAATGCACCACCCTCTTCAACAGGTCGATCTACCTCTACGGGACGACTCGTAATAAGTCCATCAGAACCCAATTGATCAATGTGTAAAAAGGCCTGATAGATTTCAGGAGCCCAGTCTGAACCGCCGTGCTCTCGGTGCAATTCCGTAGCGATCAGGGCCAATTGCAGGGCGTTAGAGGGCTCGGGTACCCGAGTGGCCCTTAAAGCCAATTCCCGACTCAAGCTCAACATCAATAACTTTTCGGTCCTTGCCTCGGCCCTTTGGGCGATAACGCGTTGCTCCTCCGCCAATACTCTTTGCTGCTCAGCGATCGCCGCACTTCGTTCCGATTCCGAACGTGCGATAACCGCCTTCTGCTTTTCTGTTATAGCCCTGCGGGCCGATGCGGAAGCGAGTTCCTCTTGACGAATGGCTTCGCTGCGGGCTTCATCCGCCTCGCGGGCCGATACCATAGCCGCACGCGCATTCTCTTCTGCTTCCGATTTATTCTCCTCAGCTCGTTGTCCTTCGACCTCGGCTTGTCTCGACTCCTGTTACGCAAGTTCAGTCATTTGCCTTGCTCGCGTCGATTGCTCCCTAGCTCTCAAAAAACCCGCCACAGACAAGATCATAAGTACCAAGATCAACGACAATATGACCGTCCTCCTCCGCTGTTTGCGTCGATGGTTCCTCGATTTGCGCTCACTCTCGCGAATAACGTCCATTAAATCGACACTCAAACTCAGGTTGCGCTCGTAAAGCGATATATACTGCAGATCGTCCTCGGTGAGTAGCTTTCCCCTTTTTTTGAATTCCTTAAAACTCAAGTTCAAGAAGTTCCGTGCCTCCAGCATTTCCCGCTCTTGCACGGTTATGCGCTCAAAGATCTTTTGGGCCAAACTATCGCATCGGAATTCATATCTTTCGTCATCGTCTCGATCCGAAAGAATCCGTTTATCGACGAAGTCCTGTACGATATCAATGACTTCTTCCTTGTTGACCTCCAAACCGAGATCCACGCAGCTCGAATATATTTCTTCCTGAGTCTTCTGAACCTTGGTTCCCTCTACTGAGACCGGGGATTTCAACACGGCAAGCGCTGATTTAGGGTCGTCCATCTTGAAGATCTGCTCATCGATAAGCTCGGCAAGCACATCGGCTAAGTCCCCCATTTGCTCTAATTGATCCACGGTAAACTTCAAGGGTTTCCCCTGCAACCCGCTTTCCAAAGCATTGTGATAAACGCGATCCAAGAAGACCTGTAAAAAGGTGAGTTCAGCGTAGCGCTTATCGGGGTTGATCTTGGACAACAATTGCTGCTCAAAGCCAGGCTCCATTTCAATGCCGAAGGCTTCACAGGGCCCTGATACGCATTCCTGTGCCCGCAGCCGGGTCATTTTTTCAATACGCACACGATTGTCGAAGAAATGCGGAATTTGAAGTTCAAAGTCCGACAGAAATTCCAAATACTCCCCGCGCAGAATAAAAATAAAATGGACATCCAGGTCTGAATCCAAAAAACCACGTACGGCAGTAATAAAAGTTTCGATCTCCTCCCTATCACCGAAATTAAAGAGTTCCTCAAACTGATCGAAAATAAAGTAAACGGGCCTAAATTGATCCATGTAAGCTGAAGCCGTCACGGCCTTCAAGGCTTCCCCATTGATCACCTCGGGAGTCGGTTCTTGACTAAAAGTCCATTTATTGACTTGTTGATACCACGAGCGCATCATATTTCCACCGCGCCGAATTGCCACGGGCAACCAGTCTTCTTCAGTAAAGCGGTTAGCCGGGCCACAGTTAATGATACTCGACTTTCCGGTTCCCGATGCACCATAAATCAGCAATAACCGGCTTTGGAAGGACTTGTCATAAACTTCATTTACCTCGGCATCGCGACCAAAGAATATAGACCGATCCTCCCTATCGAAGGAATCGAGAAATTTAAACGGAGATTTTACGGCTTCACTATTCATTTCGCTCCCTTTTTCATTCGATCGAATTCCGCTTTGAGTTCGAACCATTGATCCCATTGCGACAAATCCACCTGGTTCTGTGTATTCGCTCCTATATATATTGCTCTACCCTCGTCAATACCTTGAAAAAGGTAAATATCGCTCCGGAGTCCAGCCGAACGGAGTGCTGTCACTTCAACATCTTGAGTGTCTACGATAAAGAGGCTGAGAGTTAAGTAATCGCCTGTATCCTTTACACTGCGCAACAACAGCACACTTCCACTGTCCGAGAATTGATCGGCTATTTCTTCGTGCGACTTAAACTGCGCATCGGTACTGTTCAAGAGTCGAAGTCGGTGATTGAAACGCGCTTGCGTGTATTTCCTTTTACGCACATCGATGCCATTGACCTGAACCATTTTGTACTCGACTAAAAAGGCGCATTTCTTCATTAAGTAGACCAAGGTTTGCTCGAGTTGCTCTATGTTCGTGCGAGCCTCTTCACTAAACCATTTCTCGGGCTCGGCAATCCGCGACCAATCCTCTAATTCCCGGTAGAAAGCCTCATCGAGCAACTCGCCCAGTTGGGCAATAATAAGCTCCTGTCCCCTTGCTTTAATCTTTTATCGAGCACTTTGATGAAATCCAATCGGTCTGTTTTGCCGTTGGGTTGAAGTCCTTTTTCAAGCTCTTTTGAACTCAATGTCAAAGCTTTGTCGAGCTCCGAACAGCGCATCCATTCAGAAGCTATGATGAACGATAGAACCTCGATCAGTCGATCGACGGTTTTGCTCAATTGCCGGTATCGCAACTCCATACTTTCCAATAAGTTGGCCGAGAATAGCCGGCGCAATTCCACACCGATGACCCACGGGAAATTTTTTATAATCTGATGGGCCAACAATCGAATATCCAACACCTCGCCCTCGTCCTCTTCTACGAGTTAAAACTTCTGTAAAGTCGGCTTCTCCTCGGCCATACTCATGAATACTTCACGAACGAGCTCTTCGCTGGAACTGGGGCGAAAAGCTTCGAATAAGGGGCTCACCGCCTTAGGCTGAAGGTCCTTGGACTGGTCTACAGCCGGAATAGATCGTTCTGGTTTTTCGGCCCGAACAAAATCATCTTTTCGCTTCCGGATTTCCCCTGGCGGGTACCCGAACTCCGTATTGAAACACCTTGTGAAATAGGTATTGCTCGAGAAGCCCACTCTGTACGCCACCTCGCTCACGTTTCCGACCTCTTGACTCAGGAGATCCATTCCACGACGCAGCCTCATAGAACGTATAAAATGGATCGTGGATATTCCGAGAATCCCGCTTAGGCGTCGGTGCAAATGAGATCGACTCATAGCTACTGCATCCGCTAGTTCCGAAACGCCAAATTGCTCATCGCTCATGCGCTCACGAACAATGGATTCGAGTTTTTCGATCAGCGCTTGATCCATGGAAAGCTCGATGGCCTCATCTGGATTGCCTTTGGACGGCGGCACACTTTCGCTTTTATATTGCGGATTTTCAGACATCTAGAATCATCGGGAACCTAAATGTACAATTTAAATAGGGCGAATATCTCACTGGCAACATAGGTTCAACCCTTTGCAACATATGTTTGAAATGCCCCTTTTATCCACCTATTGTTGCGAATTTCTATGTTCAAGAATTAACAACATAGCTGTTAACCCTTACCCTCGTTTCTGCCGGATGTTTGCGGTGTACTTACGTGTCACCCTAAATCAAATATCATGAAAACGTTCATTATCAAGGATGCAGCTTTTTTAGTTTCAAGTTTATTCCTCGTCGTTTTCTCGTCTTGCGAGAAAGAGGAACAAATCGCGCCGCTAGGCGCAGAAGGCACCCCTACAAATAAAATGGTGCAAGTATATCCTTTTGGAAATAGTGCCGCGAGTGCCCTGAGCGCGTTGAGCGAAGTAACCGGTCAGGAGGGCCCCAATTTTGTCGACGAGCACTATGTGCAAGTTAACTCTACGACCTATAACTATGGATCGCAGAGTC
Source organism: Flavobacteriales bacterium (assembly GCA_021296215.1). Lineage (NCBI taxonomy): Bacteria > Pseudomonadati > Bacteroidota > Flavobacteriia > Flavobacteriales > Flavobacteriales bacterium. The sequence continues at coordinate 10,167 of JAGWBA010000016.1, read as the reverse complement.
AGCACACTCTAAAGCTCTTCGTTTCACCCGATAACGATTTGACCGATAAACCGGTAGTGTTGTTATTTCCTGGTGGAGGATTCATAAACTACAACAGAGTGGCGGAAATGGAAGCCTTGGCCGAAGAGTTGGCAAGTAAAGGATTTGCGGCCGCCGTGGTCAAATACACCATAGATCCGAACGACAATAACAACGACATGGTAGATTGGATCTACGGCGTACAAGACATCCGTTCAGCGGTGCGCTACATCTGTAAAGAGGCCTCAGTACATGGATTCAGCACAACGAATATCTTTATTGGTGGATGGTCGAACGGTGCCAGTATAGCCTTTAATCACGCCTTTATGGGGCAAAATGAATTGACCGATATCGACGATGCCAATTTACAAACGACACTTTCGACCAATATCAACACCCTCGGATGGGACAATGCCGACAATGCCGGTTTTTCCGGTGATGTCAAAGGTGTGATCGCCATGAACATGTTTACCCAAGCCGAAGATTTCGTGGATGCAGGGGATCCCGCTTTATTCATGGTCGGATGTACCCAACAGCAGTTCGGCAATGGTGTCGTCACCTACGGTACCCTCGTGAATTCCGGAGTGACCATTTATGGACCGCTGCCCGTGAAAAACCGTGCGCTCACTCAAGGGTACGTGGAAGGACAAAACCTGGAGCTCCGCACGGAGCAATGGCCCAACGCTCTGTATACGCACCCCAACTACACCACGTTGCGCGCTGATCATTGGTACGATATTTCGGCCTTCTTGGCTCGGAATCTCGACTAAAAGCTTTGTCTTTTTTTCATAGGCCAAGGGCCCGCGGACACCTAATTCAGGGTGAACCCGCGGGCCTTTTGGCTTTGTTTATTTCTTCTTAAAAACTTGCGTGGAAGGGAGTTGCCAATCGGCCCGCAGGGCCATATTTTTGAAATAAATTGGCACATTATGCAGCAGTACCACGACCTCATCAGACGCGTGCTCCACGAAGGCGTTAAAAAAGAAGACCGCACCGGTACCGGAACCTTATCGGTGTTTGGCCATCAGATGCGTTTCGATCTTTCGGAGGGTTTTCCTTTGGTGACGACTAAAAAACTGCATTTGCACAGTATCATCCACGAGCTGCTTTGGTTCCTCAAAGGCGACAGCAACATCGCCTACCTCAAAGAAAATGGCGTGCGTATTTGGGACGAATGGGCCGATGAAAATGGTGACCTGGGCCCCGTTTACGGTGTGCAATGGCGCTCTTGGCCCGCTCCCGATGGCAATAGCATCGATCAAATAAGCCAGCTGATCCACAGCATCAAAACGAATCCGGATAGTCGCAGACTCATTGTTTCGGCGTGGAACGTGAGCGAGATTCCGAACATGGCGCTTCCGCCCTGTCACACGTTTTTTCAGTTTTACGTGGCCGATGGCAAATTGAGCTGTCAACTGTACCAGCGTTCGGCCGATATCTTTTTGGGCGTGCCCTTCAATATTGCCTCCTACGCCCTGCTCACCATGATGATGGCCCAAGTGTGCGACCTCGGGCCGGGCGATTTTGTGCACACTTTTGGCGATGCACACATTTACAGCAACCACATGGAACAGGTACAGCTGCAAATTAGCCGTGAGCCACGCGCATTGCCGACCATGAAGATCAAGCCGAACGTAAAAGACATCTTCGACTTCAAATACGGGGACTTCGAACTTGTGAATTACGATCCGTGGCCGCACATCAAGGGTGTGGTAGCGGTTTAATCTCTATTTTTAGGGGATGGAAAAGTACCATCAGCCCGGTAATTCGTTCATTCGCCGCTTTCAAGATTACTTGGGCGAATTCGTTTACGGCGGTATCGATGGTAGCGTCACGACCTTTGCCGTAGTAGCGGGATCGGTCGGGGCCGGGCTCGACACCGCGGTGATCATCATTCTGGGGTTCGCGAATTTGATCGCGGACGGATTCGCCATGTCGGTAGGCGCATTCCTCAGCACTAAGTCCGAAATCCAGAACTACGAAAAACACAAGCGCATCGAGTATTGGGAAGTGGACAATTTACCCGAAAAAGAGCGCGAAGAGGTCCATGAGATCTACCGGGATAAAGGCTTTGAAGGCGAATTGTTAGAGCAGGTCGTCGATGTGATCTGTGCCGATCGCGACCGGTGGGTCGATGTCATGATGAAAGAGGAGCTCGAAATGCAAGAAGAGACTAAATCGCCCTTCGCGATGGGGGCGGTCACCTTCGTCAGCTTCATCATCGTGGGCTTTATTCCACTCCTGGTTTACATGTACGACTACACCTCGGGGGGTTGGGATACCAATCTTTTCCTTTGGTCGTGCGTACTCACCGGAGGCGCATTCATCATGATCGGCTACCTCAAAGCCCGCGTAACCGAAAACGACGTCATTCGAAGCATTGTCGAAACACTGTTCCTCGGTGCCGCGGCGGCAACCCTCTCATACGTGGTCGGAAACTACCTCGAACAGTTGTTTTGATGCATCCGCGTCTGCACCTCATCCTGCGCCTGGGATTGGCGCTGACGTTCTTGGGCCATGGGATTTTCGCCCTCAACGGGCGGATGAGTTGGCTGCCCTACCTTATGACCGTTGGGTTCGAACAGGACCTCGCTGCACAATTGATGCCGATCATCGGGGTATTGGATCTGATCGTAGCTCTATTACTGATCTTTAAGCCCCATAAACACCTGTTTTTGTGGTGTTTCATCTGGACTTTCGCCGTGTCGATCATTCGGCCACTTTCGGGCGAATCGTGGCTCGAATTCGTAGAACGCGGTGCATTTTATGCCGTATCTTTAATGCTGTTCTTAAATTCGCTGCAATCCAACAAAACCGCCGCTCCATGATCCTCTCCATGATCGTCGCCGCTTCCGAGAACAACGCCATCGGCAAATACAACGAACTGCTTTGGCACCTGCCTAAAGACCTCAAGTATTTTAAGGAAGTCACCTCAGGGCATTGCATCATCATGGGCCGGAAGACCTTCGACAGTATTGGAAAACCACTGCCAAAGCGCCGGAACATCGTGATCACGCGGCGCGAAGAGTTCGAAGTAGAGGGCGTTGAAGTCGCCAATGATATCGAAGCGGCAATCGACATGGTAGGCGAAGATCAAGAGCCCTTTATCGTCGGTGGAGGCACCATTTACGAGCAAGCGCTCCACTACGTGAATCGAGTGTACTTAACGCGGGTTCACGCTCACGTGAATGGCGATACCTTTTTCCCGGAGCTCGACCTCAATGAATGGCAACGCGTGCTCCACGAATCCCACAAAAAGGATGCAAAGCACGCGTATGATTTCAGTTTTGAAGTGTGGGATCGAAAAAAGGATTAGTCATATTCACCGTGTTTTTCAAGCCTCAATCATCTTATACCCGACTAGTTAACCTTTCTTGTGAATAGATATTTCGGTTATTAGAGATTTAGGTCGACATCCATTTTCTGATGAAGTATCCTGATAATCTCTAAAGAATTATCTGCCGCGACTATTCTGTAAAAAATGGATTGAGATTTTACCGATACTTTTCGATATCCTAGCCTTATATGCGAATAATCTAAACCGGCTAAAGGATTTCGGCATATGAGGTCTATTTCTTCAAAAATGAAGTGGTAATATCGGTTTGCCTGCTCAACAGACCATTTTTCACGTGAATAAGTCCAAATGAATTCGAGATCCTCGGCTGCTTCTCGGCTTATTCGCAGCCTCATTTATTAATGCCCTCGTGGCGTTGATTCAATTGCTCAAGAAAAGTGTTTCGATCAAAGTCGTCGAGAAATCCCGAATACTCACCCTTCTCCAAAGCCTTGATCAGTGCCGATTTCTTAGCTTCCTCGTGTTCGAACAAGCGCAGTGCCGCTCGAATGACTTCGCTGGCCGATGAATACTTTCCGGACTTGATTTGATGATCGATTACCGATTGAAAGTAGTCTCCGAGTAATATTGAGGTGTTTTTGCTCATAAATAAAGCGTTTACTCAAATATACCAATTCCCGGTATACCGGAATAAACTTCTACGCGTACGACTGTGAAAGTGCTTAGATCTTCTCGGTAATTCCGTCTACGATTCCGTACTCGACCGATTCCTCGGCGTTCATCCAGTAATCGCGATTGAAGTCCTTGAGGATACGCTCAACACTTTGACCACAGTTATTGGCCAGAATCTCCGCACTGATATCTCGGGTTTTCAAAATCTCGTGCATTTGTATCTCAATGTCCGATGCTTGCCCTTGAGCACCACCACTGGGCTGGTGGATCATCACGCGACCATGCGGCATTACGAACCTGCGGCCTTTTTCTCCGACCGATAACAAGATCGACCCCATGGACGCGGCCATACCAGCACAAATTGTACTTACGGGGCTGCTGATCTGCATCATGGTATCGTGAATGGCCATGCCGGAAGTGACATACCCGCCCGGACTGTTGATCACGAACTGGATCTCTTTTCCCGGATCTTCGATATCGAGGTACATAAGTCGATCGATCACGTGCTTGGCACTGCGGTCGTCGACTTGTCCCCAAAGAAACACTTTGCGTTCGCCCAAGATGCGGGCATCAATGCGGTCTTGTAAGCTTTTGAAATCACTCATTGCTCTCTAATATTATGATGCAGCCTTGAGCTTTCTCAAGCTGCTGGCACTGATTTTCTTTTCGGCGTAATCGCGGGTCAATTTGAGCTCCTGCTCTCCTTCTCCGCTGGGCATTTCGAACATGGCATCCATGAGCAATGCCTCGCAAATGCTGCGAAGCCCTCGGGCACCTAGCTTGAACTCGACTGCATTTTCGACGATAAAGTCGATGGCCGAATCGTCGTAGGTGAAATCGATGTCGTCCATGGCGAACAGCTTCTGATACTGTTTCATGAGCGCATTCTTAGGCTCGATCAAAATGCGTTTCAGCGCTTCGGCGTCGAGCGGATTCAAGTGCGTGAGCACGGGCATACGGCCAATGAGCTCGGGAATGAGTCCGAAGCTCTTGAGGTCTTGCGGTGCAATAAACTGTAACACATTGTCGTCGTCTACCCGCTCTTTCGAAGCGTTTCCATAACCGATCGCTGCGGTGTTGAGACGGCGCTTGATGTGTCGGTCGATTCCATCGAAAGCCCCACCCGCTACAAAGAGAATGTTGCTGGTATCGATCTCCACGAATTTTTGATCGGGGTGCTTGCGTCCACCTTGCGGCGGTACGTTCACCTTGGAGCCTTCGAGTAGCTTCAACATGGCTTGCTGAACTCCTTCTCCACTTACATCGCGCGTGATCGAAGGGTTGTCGCTTTTGCGAGCGATCTTATCGATCTCGTCAATGAAAAGAATTCCGCGCTCCGCTTTGCGCGCATCGTAGTCGGCCGCTTGTAACAAGCGCGAAATAATACTTTCCACATCTTCGCCTACGTAGCCTGCTTCCGTAAGTATGGTCGCGTCAACGATGGCAAAAGGCACGTTGAGCATGTGCGCGATGGTCTGTGCCAGCAAGGTTTTTCCGGTTCCCGTTTGACCAATCATGATGATGTTCGACTTCTGAACGTCGACCTCATCGGCAGAGTCCCCTTTCTGGCCGTAGGCCAAAAGCCTTTTGTAATGATTGTACACGGCCACAGACAGCACCTTTTTGGCGTCGTCTTGACCGATCACGTATTCGTCCAGAAAGTTTTTGATCTCCTGAGGTTTGCGCAAGGCCATTTCCTGAGCAACGGCTTCGAGTTCGTTGTCGCTCAGTTCTTCGACCAGGATACCGTGTGCCTGTTCGATGCACTGATCACAAATGTGTGCATCGATACCTGCGATGAGGATCTTGGTTTCACTTTTTTTGCGCCCACAAAAGGAGCAACTCAGTTCTTCTTTCATTCTTTCTTGGTCAATACCTCGTCGATCATGCCGTATTCTTTGGCCTCTTGTGATTTCATCCAGAAATCGCGATCACCATCTTGGTATACCTTTTCGTAATCCCGCCCGCTGTGCTTGGCGATGATCTCGTACAACTCTTGCTTGAGCATTAGGATCTGCTTGGCCGTGATCTCGATGTCCGAGGCCTGTCCTTGAGCACCGCCCAAAGGCTGGTGAATCATGACGCGGCTATGGGTAAGTGCCGAGCGTTTACCCGGAGCTCCGGCGCAAAGCAGCACAGAACCCATTGAAGCGGCCATTCCGGTACAGATGGTCGCCACATCGGGCTCCACCAATTGCATGGTGTCGTAGATACCGAGTCCGGCATACACGCCACCACCGGGCGTATTCAGATAAATTTGTATGTCCTTTTTCGGATCCACGCTCTGGAGAAAGAGCAACTGACCTTGAACGATATTCGAAACTTGGTCGTTGATCGGAACTCCGAGAAAAATAATACGGTCCATCATGAGGCGCGAGAAGATGTCCATAGACACCGCGTTCATTTGGCGCTCTTCGATGATGTTGGGGGTTAGCCCACGGGGCATTTGGCGAGTGGCAGCGCTGACGTACTCGTCGTACGCTAGGCTATTGATACCCATATGTTGTGTCGCGTACTCGCGAAACTCGTCGTTATCAAACATGATCTATTGAGATTGTGTAAAAAGCGTTCTACTTACAACCTCAAATGTATCATTTTGTTGCTTGTTCTACGAACTCGTCGTAGCTAACTTCTTTTTCATCGAGTTTGAAGTTCTCCTTGAAGAATGCGAGCAATTTACGCGAGAAAATCTCATCGCTGATGCGCTTGCTCTCCTCTTCGTTTTCGAGCACACGCTGAGCGGTGTTCTTCACCATTTCTTCATCGCGTTCAGGAATTCCGTACTGCAGCATTTGCGAGCGAACGGCGTTCTCGGCAAAACCGAGCACTTCTTCGCGGCCGATCTGCATGTCGTTATCATTGGCGATGCGGTTCTCGATGAGCTGCCACTTGGTCGAAAGCCGGTACTGAGCATACTCGGCCTCCACTTGCTCCATGGTCAGCGGTTTTTCGCTTACGGTCATGAGCCAGCACTTGAGGAATTCATCTGGTAAATCAAACTTAACTTTGTCGAGGATATACTCGGTCGCGTCGTTGAGGAAGCGACGGTCACTTTCCTGCTCGTACATCTTTTCGATGTCTTCGCCGACTTTAGCGCGGAATTCCTCGATACCGTTTACATTACCCTCTCCGAAGATCTTGTCGAAGAGTTCTTGGTTAAGTTCGGCCGGCTCCAAGCGATTTACGCGAATCACCGTAAAGTTCCACACTTTGTTCTCTTCGGTGATCTCCTCTTTGGGCAAGTTGAGCATGGAGCTCACCTCGGTCTTATTATCGTCGAATGCCTTAAGCACATCGAACTCCACTACATCGTCAGGACCGATACCGATGAATTGTTTTTTGATCTTATCGTCCTTGACGGCGCTGATCATCACGGTAGCCTCGTTGCTGTGGTCACCTTCTCCGGCCGGAGTAAATTTACCGTACAGCGTGGCGCCTTCTTCGCTCTTGTCGATGTTGGTCATTGAACCGTAACGCTTGGCGAGATCCTCAGTGTAACGATCGATAGTAGCATCGTCAGCTTTGATCTTATAGAAAGGAAGCTTGTTCTTTTTGGTGATGCTCACTTCAAATTCAGGAGATAGACCTACTTCAAAAGAAAACTCGAAGTCGTTGCCTTCGGTCCAGTCGATGTTGTCGTTGTCTTCGGTCGGAATCGGATTTCCGAGGATCTCAAGGTTTTCTTCGATCAAGAAAGTGTACACCTGTTGTTGCATCAGCTTGTTCACCTCTTCGACGAGTACGCCTTTGCCATACATCTTTTTCACCATGCCCATGGGCACTTTACCCTTCCGGAAACCCGGAACGCTGGCCGTACGGCGGTAGTTCGCCAATACTTCTTCTACCTTGGGTTGATAATCGTTTGCTTCGATCTTGATGCGCAATTGGGCGTTCAAATCGTCGATCGCCACTTTCTTGATATCCATAGAAAACGTCTTTACCGTTGCTAATGAGGGACTCCCCTCTTATTTCGAGGGCGCAAAGGTACGATTTTCCCTCAAGTTGTGGTAGTAAATAAAGCCTATCATGAGGCTTCCACTCACAGCTCCGAAAACGTGCCATAGAAAGTGGGTGCCATGGGCAAAAATCCGTGTGGGTCAAGCACGCTTGCGGTCAGGGCCACGGTAAAGGCCAAAACCGCTCCACCCACATAGCGCGCATAGGCCCACTGTCTTTTTCTTAAGAAGAGCACAACGGGCATTAACACCATCACCGCCTGTAAAAAATAGCCGACGCTGGTAGCGTATCTGCGGGGCACATAGGCATTCGCCGCGCCCATCAAGAAAAAGAAGGACAAGACGAAAACGGCCGCGATCCACCATTTACCCGAAACCTTGCTCATGAAGTAGGCGCTAGCCAAAAGGGTTAAAATAACGATGGGCACCCAGTCCATGTAGATACACACGGCGTGATTCCGAAATCCGTGATAAAGGGTTCCGCCTATTCCGCCTACGGCGAGAATCGGAAGTACGCGTTTAAGGAAGGTTCTTTTGAACTCGGGTTTGTACACCCGAGCGGCCCAATAAATAAAGACTCCTACAAAAACCGCCGCTGTCACCATGTTATAAGGCTCCACGATCCACTGCTCGAAATTGGTTTCGAAATAGATCGGCCCTCCATCGGCAGAATGAAACTGAATTTCAGGGGTCATGTTTTTCGTAACCCGATTTTATCGCTTTGGTTCGCTAATCTTTGTATCTTTGCCGTCCTTTTGTCAAAGAAAGGCAGTTCTTTCAAGCGGATATGGTGGAATTGGTAGACACGCTGGATTTAGGATCCAGTGCCGTGAGGCGTGTGGGTTCGACTCCCTCTATCCGCACAAGTGCAAAGTAATTCGTTTAAGCAGAGCGTAAGCGAGTTTTTGGAGTGACCTTTCGAGCAAGCTCGAAGGAGGTCAGGGCAAAAACTCGCGATGGCCGTAGGCCTTAAACGAATTGCTTTGCCTTGTAAGCATCCCCAAACGGGTGCTTGCCTGCAAACTCCCTCGCCCTAAACGGAGTTCTTTTTCAAGCTCCCAACCTCTACCACTGCGGACGTGGCGGAATTGGTAGACGCGCTGTCTTCAGGCGGCAGTGTCCTTTAGACGTGGGGGTTCGAGTCCCCCCGTCCGCACAAGCAAACACAAGATGCCCATTCGATTCCATCGAATGGGTTTTTTATTTTCAGACCAAGCCGAGCTCGCTAGAGCTTGGGAGTGAAAACGGGAAACCGAGCGAAGCGATGGCATCATGTGTTTGTTTGTTAGCCTCCCCCACCAGGGACGGCGCATGCGCCGTCCCCTTCGACCATGTCGGATCCTTTGCTCGCATTGACTACCTATAAAGAAACTGCGCGCATCAGTCTCATCCACTCACGAATCAAGACTCTTCAGGAATTCTTCTGCTGATAGCACGGGCAATGTGCTCTGTTTATAATCCCTAGCATTACGAGAAATAATCACATTGCATTTTGAATCAATGGCGCAATAATATTGTACCGCATTTTCAAAATCACGAAAAGTGCTGTTCAGTGCCTTCTCTATGATCATTTGATCCTGAGGACATATTTCACAGATCACTTTAAATTTTCGAAGCTTGTTCAATGAAGTCGAGGAACCTTCAAACTTGGACAATACATGATGAGCCGTTACGAAAGTTAAAGGTGAAACAATCAAGCTGAAATTTGCTTGCTCAGCCTTTGTGGCTAAAACGGCCGCGCTTTTGTAAAAGGGCTTTCGTTCTGCGAGCAGGTCGAGTACGATGTTCGTGTCCAAAAAAACTCGCAGACTCATTTGTATTTCTCCTCCAAATAGTCACGATACTCTTTTTTATAATCGTAGTCTTCTGGCAAATCGATTAATCCAGAAATACTTTTTACGTATGGAGAAATATCCGAATCTTTCTCTTCAGTTGAATTAACCAGTGTGCTGAGGTAAGCCTCGATCATTTTGGATAGACTAATCTTCTTTGAAGCGGCAATAACCTTTGCGGACTCTATTACCCTTTTGTCAAGTTTCAATGTCAGTTTCGCATCCATAACTCAAATATACGTATTTGTTTTATTTTTTTATACGTGCACACAACGATCCAAGATGGTGCGTACCCTTCACCATATTCCGTAGGTAAACTTCCCCGTTATGAGACCGTTCTAAACTATCAAATTCGATTCAATTTGTTGTACAGATTTACTCTGTTTGTATGACC
>JAGWBA010000015.1 GCA_021296215.1 Flavobacteriales bacterium | reverse complement strand
GTATACGAGACCCGTACGTACGGTGGTGTGAGAGGCGCACCCCGTCACCTCTTAGTGGCGGGGCCGTCTACTCGATTATTCCACCAGTCGTTCAATTCGTATCTTTGCCGACATGATCGCTCATATCTTTTTGATCTTCAATTTTGGCGGCGGTGAGATCTTTCTCATCCTCATGGTCTTCATTTTGCTTTTTGGAGCTAAGCGTATCCCGGAAGTGGCTCGAACCTTGGGTAAGGGCATGCGCGAGATACGAAATGCGACCAGTGATATCCAACGCGAGATCAAGGACGCAACGGGTGACCCAGCGAGCTTGAGCCGCCAAATGGAGGAGAAGATAAAACAGCAAGCACGAGATATCGAAGGGGCCATTGCTCGAAACACACCCAAGGCGAAATCCGAAAATCCGCCTCAACCCGATAAACCCGAAAAGGAGCAGGCCGATCACCACACCGAACGTTCCGATCCCACTGTTACCCGGGAAAAAGGGAAAGATTCGGCTTCGGAGCAACAAGGGTCTTCTAAAGATCAGAAGGATTCATCTGAGTCCAACATGACCAAAGATTGATCTATGGCGTGGGTATTTCTCCTGGCCGGATTAGCATTACTGACGCTCGGTGGGGACTTGTTGGTACGCGGATCGGTGACTCTCGCCGTACGTCTCAAAGTAAGCACCTTGGTCATCGGAATGACCGTAGTTTCGTTTGCGACCTCTTGCCCCGAACTACTCGTTAGCCTCAACGCAGCATTCAAAGGGCATACCGACATCACCTTCGGAAACGTCATCGGTTCCAACATCGCGAACATCGGCCTGGTACTCGGACTCACCGCGGCCATTTTTGGGCTCTCCGCTTCGGTGAATAGCCGGCGGTTCGATTGGCCCGCGATGTTCCTATCCTCCATCTTATTCATGCTCTTCGTGTATTTCGATGGTTATCTCGGATTCGTCGAAGGCCTCGTTTTCTTCGTTCTACTCGTCGCATTCAATATTTTTTTGATCAGCGCCTCTCGGCGCGATGAATCCCGCCGCATTCACGATTTGCCCGAAGAGGATAAAGAAGATATTCCCGACCCACCCGGACGCATGGCACTATACCTCGTGGTCGGGGCTGTGGCTCTTTTTTACGGCTCCGATTGGCTCATTCAAGGTGCCGTGGACATTGCCCGTGCATGGAATGTTAGCGAACGAGTGATCTCCGTATCTATGGTGTCCGTGGGCACGAGTATCCCCGAACTTGCGGCTTCCCTCATTGCGACCTTTAAAAAGGAACAAAGCCTTTCGATAGGAAACCTTATTGGATCCAACATCTTTAATATACTGGCCGTCCTGGGTATCACGGCCATGATCCACCCGATTCACATTACGGATCACCGACTGCTCGAAGTCGATATTTGGTGGATGCTTGGTATTGCCTTTTTGTTGGCCCCTTTTCTGTACGTTGGAAAAAAACGGACCATAGGAAATTGGCAAGGGTTTATTCTTCTCGCAACTTACGGAATATACGTCTACTTGCTTTTTACCCCCTAAAAACCCCGTTGCTCCCTCTTGAAAAAGGAACTTATGTAATCATACCCCCTCGATTTTAAGGGTGTGCTAATAAAAAGTGACAAATCTGTCATTGTTGGGACTCGAGTTGTTGGTATCTTTGCCACATCACTAAATCTCAAACGTCTTATGTCGTCCAACATTCGTTTTCAAGCACTTAAGCAAACTATGGAGCGCAAGCCTACTAAAAGCTTCGAGGTCAAGGCTAAAATGTCTGAACTGTGGGGAGAGATGGTCTTCCACACCGGAGCCGTGATGGAGTATCTTCCGGAAGAGGCGTCCGAAGTGTAATGCAAGCAATCGTATCTGGAAAGAATATCGATCGCGACATTGCTAATCAAGTAGCTTCGGCCATGAAGGATTGGGCCATCAGTAAAGGGGCAACACACTATACTCACTGGTTTCAACCCCTTACAGGAGCCACGGCAGAAAAACACGACGCTTTCTTTACGCCATTGAGCGATTCGACGGTGATCTATTGGTTCAACAAGAACCCGATGCATTGAGCTTCCCGAGTGGCGGTATCCGAAATACTTTCGAAGCCCGAGGTTATACGGCATGGGACCCTACGTCCCCGGCCTTTATTATTGATAACACCCTGTGCATTCCCACGATCTTCGTTTCGTACACCGGAGAGGCGTTGGGCAATAAAACTCCGCTATTGCGCGCTTTGAATGCAGTAGATGAAGCGGCAACCGCAGTATGTAGGTACTTTGATAAGAATGTAACCAAGGTCAATGCAACCCTGGGGTGGGAGCAAGAATACTTCTTGGTTGACGAGGCCCTTTACAATGTGCGTCCTGATTTGATCTTGACTAACAGAACTCTGTTTGGCCATGCTCCGGCAAAAGGACAGCAGCTCGACGATCACTATTTCGGATCGATTCCGACTCGTGCCATGGCCTTCATGAAGGAGTTCGAGCGCGAGTCCATGAGACTCGGAATCCCCGTGACCACTCGCCACAACGAGGTAGCACCAAACCAGTTCGAGGTGGCGCCGATGTTCGAAGAGGCGAACTTGGCAGTGGACCACAACTCATTGTTGATGGACCTGCTCGATAAGGTGGCGCGTCGCCATCACTTCCGTTGCTTGATCCACGAAAAGCCTTTCGCCGGACTTAATGGAAGCGGAAAACACAACAACTGGTCGCTCAGTACGGATACAGGAGTGAACTTGTTGAAACCGGGCAAAAACCCAAAGAGTAACCTTCAATTTCTCACATTCTTCGTTAACACGATCGCGGCGGTGAATCGTCATGCCGGATTACTTCGCGCGAGTATCGCAACGGCCTCTAACGATCACCGATTGGGTGCGAACGAAGCTCCGCCAGCGATCATTTCCGTGTTCATCGGATCTCAATTGACCGATACCCTGAACAAACTCGAAGAGGTGAAAGAAGGAGCATTATCTCCTCAAGAACGTTCGGATCTTAAACTCAACGTCGTTGGTAAGATTCCCGACGTACTGCTCGACAATACCGATCGCAACAGAACCTCGCCGTTCGCGTTTACGGGGAACAAGTTCGAGTTTCGAGCCGTAGGCTCAAGTGCGAATTGTTCGTTGCCAATGACCGTTTTAAACACGATCATGACGGAGCAATTGCATCGGTTCAAAGCCGACGTGGATGCCTTGATCAAACAGGGACTCAAAAAGGATGGGGCGATCTTCAATGTACTCCGCGATTATATTAAGGAGTCAAAGGCCATTCGTTTTGAAGGTGATGGATACAGCAGCACTTGGGAAAAGCACGCTGAAAAGCCGGGCTTGGAGAACATTAAAACTACACCGAAAGCACTTGATAACTACGTGAGTAAGAAGTCTGTGGATTTATTTAGGGAGCTTGGTGTGCTGAATGAAAAAGAGGTGCACGCCCATCACGAAGTGATGTTGGAGCAATATCAAATGTCCATCCAGATCGAATCGCGTGTATTAGGCGATTTGGCCAAGAATCACATTATTCCGACCGCGATCCGCTATCAGAACACCTTGATCGAAAACGTGAAAGGGTGTAAAGAAGTCCTTTCGAAAGGCGATTTCGAGGAGGCCGCGAAGGAGCAACTCGACATGATCAAAGAGATCTCGGGCAGGGTAGCCAAGATCAAATCGAGCATCGATGCCATGATCGAGGAGCGCAAGAAAGCGAACGTGCTTGACAACATGCGCGATAAAGCCATCGCATACGATGAAAAGGCGAAGCCTTACTTCGAGATCATTCGATATGAGGTGGATAAACTAGAGATCGTTATCGACGATGAATTGTGGCCATTGCCGAAGTATCGAGAGATGCTTTTTACACGATAAAATGTTGAAATAGGAAGTATTTAAAAAGCCCGAGGTCCGACGCCTCGGGTTTTTCTTATGGCTATTCGTGAAGTTTATTTATTTTAGCACGTTATAAGCGTAATCTTAACCTACAACATGAAGAGACTCGGATCGGTACTCACAGCCTTACTCTTTGTCGGCATCCTTAGCGTATCAGCACAAACAAATTACACCATTCAAGCAGACCAAGCATTTGAAGCTCAGCTTTTTGCGCAGGCCGCTGAATTGTATAAAAAAGCTTCTTCCAAGGAGAAAGACCGTCAAATCAAAGAAGAGATCACATTCCGCATGGCGGAGTGTTATCGAATGATGGGCGATTGGAGAAAAGCGGCAGGTTATTACAACCGCACCATCAAACGCCGCTATCCTGATCCGGTCGCAAAGCTTTACTACGCGGATATGTTGAAGGCTCAAGGAGAATACGATGAGGCAATTGTTGCCTATGAAAATTACCGTCAGGACGCTCCGTCCGACCCTCGGGGTAGAGAAGGGGTAGAAAGTTGTAAAAAGGCTCTAGAGTGGCTCGAAACTACATCGCGCTATGAACTAGAGAACCTGCGAGATTTCAATACGAAAGAAAACGATTTTGCTCCGGCTTGGGGCGATAAAGATCAAACTTCGATCATCTTTACTTCACAGCGCGAGGATGGTGCCGGTAAGGATATTGACGGCTGGACCGATCAAGGATTCATGGACTTGTACGAAACACATGAAGAGCGCAAGCGTCGCGGTGGTCGACGAAGCAGAAGTGGCACTGAAGACGAAGCCCCATCGTGGTCCGTTCCTGCCCCACTGCCCGATGATATTAACACAAAAGCTCACGAAGGTTTCGCATCGGTGAACGAGCGTGGTAACATGTTGTTCTTTACTCGTTGTGAGAATTTGAAGAACGCCGGTTTCTTGGGCTGCCGTATTTATATGGCGCGTAAGAAGGGTAAGACATGGGGCGAGCCTGAGTTGGTGAATATCAATGTTGACTCTTTGGCTTCTATCGGTCATCCATTCTTGTTGGATGATGAGACCATGATCGTAGCTGCTGACCTTGGAGAAGAAGGTGGCCGCGACTTGTACAAACTTACTTATGAGCGTCGCGTACGTACTTGGGGTACGCCTGAAAACTTGGGTCCACAAGTGAATACGGTTGGATTCGAGGGTTATCCGTTCGTACAAGGTGACTACTTATATTTTACATCAGATGGTCACCCAGGAATGGGTGCTTGGGATATCTTCCGGGTGAAAATGAATCCCGATGGAACCTTCGGAGAAGTGGAGAACATGAAGTCTCCGATAAACTCCAACTCTGATGACTTCGCCATCATCTTCAAAGGCGACGAGCCAGAAGTAGGATACATGACTTCCAATCGAGATGGCGGTCATGGAGGTGATGACATTTACGCCGTTCGTTTGAAGCCGCTTCTTTTTGCACTTTCTGGAGTTGTTACCGACACGAAGTCTGGCCGAACTCTTGATCGCGTTACGGTTAAATTAGTAGGTAGCGACGGTGCGGCACTCGAGACTACCACAGATAAATCTGGAGCATACTACTTTGGCGCTGATCAGTTGGCCGAAGGAGTTAACTATACTTTGAATTTCGAAGCCAAAGATTATTTAACGAAATCAGGTAGTGTAACTACCGTGGGTATTCCGCTTTCTGCATTCGAAGAAACCACAGATGGTTTCTTGCATACCTTGGTTATGAATAAGGAACTGGATCCGATCCGCAAGCCGATCGTACTTCCTAAGATCGAGTATGACTTTAACAGTGCAGAGCTTCGCCCGGAAGCCATGGAGTCATTGGACGGGTTGGTTGAAGTTTTGGAAGACAACCCGAACATTACCATTGAGCTTCGTTCGCATACTGACCACATCGGTAGTGACCCCGCTAACCAGCAGCTTTCACAACGTCGTGCACAATCTTGTGTCGATTACTTGATCTCAAAAGGTATTGCCGAGGATCGCTTGATCGCAGTTGGTATGGGGGAGAATGAACCGTTCGTCATCAACGAGTCTTATGAAGGACCTGAGTACTTGAAAGCGGGAGATCGTTTGACCGAGGCATTCATTCGTCGCTTGCAACGCGATAATGGTGATGAGGCCGATGAGATTGCTCGTCAGTTGAATCGTAGAACGGACTTCCAGGTGAAAAGCCGTAACTACGTTCCAAAAGGACAGTAGATAAAATAGTTTATAGTGAAAAGCGTCCCGGCCTTTGTCGGGATGCTTTTTTATTTTACCGCCATGAGTCAACAAGAAAGATACAACCAGAGAGGGGTAAGCGCTTCAAAAGAAGACATTCACGAAGCCATTAAGGACATCGACAAAGGGCTTTTCCCGAAGGCCTTCTGTAAGATCATACCGGATCACCTGACAGGTAGCCCAGACCATTGTCTCGTGATGCATGCCGATGGTGCTGGAACTAAGTCGAGCTTGGCTTACATGTACTGGAAAGAGACCGGAGATCTTTCTGTTTGGAAAGGAATTGCGCAGGATGCATTGATCATGAATATCGATGACCTTCTTTGCGTCGGTGCAACCGATCAAATCCTTGTGAGCTCCACTATTGGAAGGAATAAAAATCTGGTTCCAGGCGAAGTGATTAGTGCCCTTATCAACGGAAACGAGGAGTTGTTGGCTCAACTGAGGGAATTGGGAGTTGGAGTTTGCAGCACAGGTGGTGAAACGGCTGATGTTGGCGATTTGGTTCGTACGATCATTGTTGATTCAACAGTGACCTGTCGAATGAGAAGGGATGAAGTAATCAGTAACGATCGAATACAACCGGGCGACGTAATCGTTGGTTTGGCAAGTTTTGGTCAGGCCACTTATGAAACCGAGTACAATGGTGGCATGGGGTCGAATGGATTGACTTCGGCACGACATGATGTCTTTGATAGGTCTTTGGCAGAGAAGTATCCAGAGTCATTTGATCCGAGCGTACCTCTTGATTTGGTTTACTCAGGGTCCAAAGGCCTTACTGATGTCGTTGAGGGAGTCAGCCTCGACGCTGGAAAGCTCGTTCTTTCACCAACGCGGACCTACGCTCCGGTCATTAAGGAAATTCTTAAAGAAAACCGAAGTAACATCCACGGTATGGTCCATTGCAGCGGAGGAGCTCAAACAAAAGTGCTGCACTTTATTGATGAGCATCATGTTATAAAGGACAACCTTTTTGCTACCCCACCACTTTTTAAGTTGATTCACGAAGAGAGCGGTACGGACTGGAAAGAAATGTACCAAGTATTCAACATGGGGCACCGAATGGAGTTGTACTTACCAGAAAGCGAGGCAGAACGTATAATTCAGACCGCTGAGAATTTTGGTATCGGAGCCCAAATCGTTGGTCGAGTTGAATCAGGGGAAAAGAAACTGAGCATTAAGAGCGAACACGGAACATTCGAATACTCATAAGAAGAAGAGAAGATGGAGCTGTTGGAACAATTGAATGGAATTAAGCGCAGGTACAACGACCTGGCTACCCAAATCAGCGATCCGGATGTGATCGCCGATATGAAGCGCTACGTGGAGCTCAATAAACAGTACAAAGAGCTCGAACCTATCGTCCAAGCGGGCAATCAATACCGGGAGCTCGTAGAAGGAATTGAAGAGGCACGCGATATCCTCAATAATGAAAAAGATCCCGAGCTCAAGGAAATGGCTAAAATGCAGCTTGAGGAACTAGAGCCACAAGAAGAAGCTTGGACCGAAAAGATCAAGGTCCTACTTATTCCGAAGGATCCTGAGGATGCGAAAAATGCGGTGATGGAGATTCGTGCAGGTACCGGAGGAGATGAGGCGAATTTGTTTGCCGGCGACCTATACAGGATCTATATGCGTTATGCGGAAAATGAAGGATTCAAGACTGAACTCGTAGATTATGCCGAAGGAACGGCAGGTGGTTACAAAGAGATCATCTTCAATATCAATGGTGATAACGCCTACGGATTGTTCAAGTACGAATCCGGTGTTCACCGAGTTCAACGGGTACCCGCGACGGAGACTCAAGGCCGTGTGCACACGTCTGCGGCGACGGTAGCCGTTTTGCCCGAAGCGGAAGAGTTCGATGTAGAAATCGACATGAACGATGTTAAGAAAGAAACGTACTGCAGTTCCGGGCCCGGAGGACAATCAGTGAATACGACCTACTCTGCTGTGCGCTTGACTCACGTTCCGACCGGAATCGTAGCTCAATGTCAGGATCAGAAGTCGCAAATCAAAAACTTCGATAAAGCCCTCAAGGTCTTGCGTAGTCGTATATACGAACGCGAATTGCAGAAGCACCTCGATGAGATCTCGAGCAAGCGAAAGACCATGGTGAGTTCCGGTGACCGATCGGCCAAGATTCGAACTTATAATTTTCCGCAAGGTCGTGTAACCGATCACAGGATCAACCTGACCTTGTACAATCTGAACGATATTATGAACGGCGATTTGGCCAAGATAAGCGACGAGCTACAGATGGTTGAAAACGTGAAGAAAATGAAGGAAGGTGAACAAACCAACGCATAATGACACGAGATCAACTCATTGAACAAATCAGGTCGAAAAAGTCCTTTTTATGTATCGGATTGGATCCCGATTTCGATCGTATGCCCGAGGTGGTCAAATCGGATGCAGACCCTATTTTTAGCTTCAATAAAGCGATCATCGATGCAACTCATGATTTCTGTGTAGCCTACAAACCCAACACGGCTTTTTACGAAGCCCGTGGGCTCGATGGATGGAGGAGCCTCGAACGTACGATACAGTATTTAAACGAAAACTATCCGAATCACTTTACGATTGCCGATGCTAAACGCGGCGATATCGGTAACACTAGCCGCATGTACGCTGAAGCATTTTTAGAGCGTATGGGTTTTGACTCGATTACCGTAGCGCCTTACATGGGCTCTGATTCCGTCGGCCCTTTCCTTTCGGAAGGAAGGGGGAAATGGGCGATCGTCTTGGCTCTCACGTCCAACGCTGGAGCATCTGACTTCCAAAAGCAGAAACTCGGTGGCGATTATTTATTCGAAAATGTGTTGAGGACAACGGCCTCTTGGTCGAACCCCGATTCTCTCATGTTCGTTGTGGGCGCAACACAAGCCGAATCATTGCGCGAAGTGCGGTCCATTGTTCCTGATCATTTTCTATTGGTGCCCGGGGTTGGCGCACAAGGAGGTTCGCTTGAAGAAGTAGTCGAACACGGCGCTAATAAAGATATCGGACTTTTGATCAACAGTTCCCGGGGAATCCTTTACGCGGGGTCCGGTGATGATTTTGCTTCAAAGGCACGTGAAGAGGCAAAAAAGTTGGCCCTGAGCATGGCCATTTATTGCCGATGACCTACATTACGATCGGTTCGAAGTGCGGCGACTATCGACCGTCATTTGGAAGAGCTTTTTCTTCATTTCATTTGGAAGTACAGAAGGTATAATCAACGGGAGCTACTGACCACTCAAGGCCAGCAGCTCGAGGTGATCGACCCCGGCCAAGACCATACTGCGGCAGGTCCTGATTTCCGCATGGCCCACATAAAGCTGGGAAACCTGGAATGGGTTGGGCCAATAGAGATTCACGTAAATAGTAGTGATTGGTTCGCCCATGGACATCAGAATGATACCAATTACGATCCCGTTTTACTACATGTTGTTTGGAAAGACGACCGACCCGTAACGAACAATAATGGAGAGCGTATACCTACCCTAGAGCTTTGCGGTCGCGTGCATCGAAAGGTCTTCGATCGCTGGAAAGAACTTAGGGCCGATATGTACTGGATCCCTTGCGAACCATTCCTCGGAGACTTTGACGAGCTGTTTTGGAAGGCGCACTGGGAGAGAATGATGGTCACGCGTTTGGAAGAGCGAAGCCAAGAATGGAAATTAAGACTGCTCAACAATCAGCATCATTGGGAGGAGACCTTTTACCAAGTTCTTTGTCGTTCTTTCGGATTAAAGGAGAATTCAGAGCCTTTTGAGCAGGTGGCACTTAGAACTCCACTTCGAATAATTCGGCGCGAGGCGCACGAGTACAGATCGATTTTGGCCCTGTTGATCGGTCAATCTGGATGGTGCTCAAAGGGAAGTGTCAGAAAAGACTATGTGGACCTCTTTGCTCACTACCATGTACTTCGACTCAAGCATCACTTGGAGCCTATCGACGCGAGATTATGGAAATTCGGTGGAATTCGTCCGCCCAATCACCCGAATAAGAGAATGGAACAACTCGCCCGACTCCTTTACTCATATCCGGACCTGGTTCATCGTTTATTGAAAATGAATGACCCTAACGAGTGGATTAGCTTGTGTAACAGAGCCATAGGGAAAGGCTTTGGGCTAGCAAAGTCGAGAGTGGTTCTGCTTAATGCAATTGTTCCTTTATTGTTTTACTACGGCAGGTGGCGGGGCGACCAGAGCTTCATTGAAAAAGCATTGAATTGGGCTCAGTCTCTAAGTGCCGAGAACAATCGCATAGTACAATCGTTTGTTGCTCGTGGAATTCCTGTTGAATCCGCTTTGGATGGGCAAGCGGCGCAGCATCAGTTCGTGCATTATTGCCGGCCAAAAAAATGCTTAATTTGCCAAGTAGGAAAACGAGTGCTAAATCGTTGAAACATGATCGAGAGAATACGTTCCTTTTTTGAAAAAAACGGCTTTGAAGTGTCGAGCCGTCTGGGGCAGCGTATAGGTGTTCGAGCAGATTTAGTTCGCTTGTTTTTTATCTACACTTCTTTTGCCACATTCGGCTCTCCTGTTATTTTGTATCTAACACTTGCCTTTATGATGCGCACAAAAGATTATCTTTTGCAGCGTAAAGTATCTGTGTTCGATCTATAATTTAGACCTTGAATACTCAGTCTTTTTATTCGCGCATACGCATTACCCTTGCTTTTTTATTCGGGGGAGTGATCATCGGCGTTGTGGGCTTTATGGCGATCGAGAAATTCTCCTTTGTCGATGCGCTCTACATGACGATCATTACTGTTTCTACTGTGGGTTTTGCCGAGGTAAAGACGTTGTCCCAAGGAGGTAGGATTTTCACGATATCCTTAATCATCACCAGTTTTGGTACTTTTGCTTATGCCGTCACCGTGCTTAGTCAAAGCCTGCTGAATGGCGATCTGCGCAAAGCACTCATTGACCGTCAAGTTCGAAAGAAAGTGAACAAGTTGAAAGATCATGTCGTCGTGTGTGGTTATGGCCGAAATGGCCGACAAGCCATAAAAAAGCTACGAGCTTACGGAAAGGATTTTGTGGTGATCGAGCGCGATGAAGAGCGGGTCGAGCGTCTCAAAACCGAAGGTATTGCAGTTATTCATGGTGACAGTACACGAGATGGTGTATTAGAGCAAGCGGGCGTTGAAAAGGCGAGTGCCCTGATCACCACATTGCCTTCTGATGCCGAGAACCTTTTTGTGGTTCTTTCGGCCCGTGAACTGAATAAAAATATGACGGTCATAGCACGTGCTTCGAGTGAGAACAGCGAGCGAAAGTTCAAAGCAGCCGGAGCGAATAATGTGATCATGCCCGACAAAGTGGGAGGGGCCCATATGGCCTCCTTGGTGGTCACTCCGGATGTGGTTGAGTTTTTGGATCACATATCAGTGGAGGGAAGCGCAGCAATCAATTTGGAAGAAGTGCCCGTTGATGAGATCCCGGAACAGTACCAAATGAAGTCGCTCATCGAACTCGGGATCAGAAATGTTACGGGGTGTAACGTTATTGGATTCAAAACTCCGGAAGGCGAGTACGTCATCAATCCGGACGCGAATACCAAGCTCGTTCCGAATTCGAAGCTTTTCGTACTCGGTGTTCCTGAGCAAATCAACAAATTGAATAACCTGTTCAAACTGGATAAAAACGAATACTCATGACCGAACCAAAACTACTAGGAGTTTGCGCGTGGCTCGCTGATCGATCCGAATTGGATGTCTCCGGAATGCTACTTGGTTGGATCATCGTCACCCTGTTGGGGGTAGGATCTCCAGGTGTACCTCATCCTCGCATTAATGAAGCCAAAAAACTGGTAAAATGAAGATATTGATCACGGGTTCGAATGGCCTCTTAGGACAAAAGATCATCCATCTTGTTTCCAAAGACCCCGGCGTAGAGCTGGTCGCCACATCTCGTGGTGAAAACCGAACCAAGCTCAAAGAGGGATATGTTTACGGATCACTGGATATTACCAACAAAGATCAAGTTTTCGAGGTCATGTACGGTCACGAGCCCGATGTAGTCATTAATACCGCGGCGATGACAAATGTCGATGCCTGCGAAGACGATAAAGAAGGCTGTGACGCCTTGAACGTGCGCGCGGTCGAGTACCTCGTTGAAGTATGCGAGCAGATTGACGCCCATTTGATCCACGTTTCTACAGACTTTATTTTCGATGGAACGGATGGTCCCTATCGCGAGGAGGACGATCCGAATCCTGTTATCTATTACGGCGTTTCTAAACTGCGCGGCGAAGAGATAGTCAAGAATGCGAAATGCCCTTGGTCTATTCTACGTACAGTACTCGTTTATGGTGTAGCCGATGATATGAGTAGATCGAATATCGTTCTATGGGCCAAGGGGGCTCTTGAAAAAGGCGACCCCTTGAATATTGTGAACGATCAATTTAGAACTCCAACCCTCGCCGAAGATCTGGCCATGGGTTGTTTCCTATGCGCTAAAAAAGGAACTCAAGGGGTGTTCCATATTTCCGGTGACGATTTTATGTCGATCTACGAACTGGTCGAAAGGGTAGGTAAGTTCTACGGTGTCGATACCGGACAGGTTACGCCCGTGACTTCCACAGGCCTCAATCAGAGGGCCCAACGCCCGCCGCGAACGGGCTTTTATATCGATAAGGCAAGATCCCTTCTGGGATACCAACCGCACAGTTTTGAGCAAGGCTTGGCCTTGGTTCAAGAGCAACTAGGCTAAAGCTATTTGGTCACCGTCCTATTTTTCTCGATTATTGTGACTCATTAAACCACAGGTATGAAGAATCTACTCGCCGCAGCACTTATGCTGCTTTCTGTTCTAACTTTTGGTCAAGCTGCACTTACCATCGAAAGGGTAGTGGTGACTAATCCGAGCAAGGAGATCAACGACGGTGAGGTAGAAATAACGGTATTCGGTGGACAAGAGCCCTACCATTACTATTGGAGCAACGCCGGTACCGATACAACCAGGAGATTCGCCTACGGATTAACTGAGGGGATTCCTCATTCGGTAAGGGTGGTCGATGCCTCCGGGAATGAGGTCACTGAAAATATCGAAATTCCGACAGAGAGTATTGCTGAAAAATTCAATGGTGCGTTCACTCCGATCGTAAACGCATTAGATAGTGTTCTTTTGGGAGACCCATTTGCTGCTCTCAATTTATACGATAACAGGATCTACGACGACAATGGAAATGTCGTACGCAACCCAAACGGGACAATTCGAACCAAGTCCATTCCATTCATTGTGATCTGGCTGGTCTTTGGAGCACTTTTCTTCACGTTGAAGATGGGCTTCATCAATATTCGCGGATTTCGACATGCCGTAGCATTGGCTCGCGGAAAGCACGACGAACCCAATGCTCCAGGTGAAGTAACGCATTTTCAAGCGCTCGCAACGGCTGTATCAGCTACGGTCGGACTCGGAAATATTGCCAGTGTAGCAGTGGCCATTTCTTTGGGTGGCCCAGGTGCTACTTTTTGGATGATCATTGCCGGACTTCTGGGGATGTCCTCCAAATTCGTGGAATGTACCCTAGGGGTTAAATACCGTAACATTAACGAAGATGGATCGGTATCCGGAGGTCCAATGCACTATCTGCGCAAAGGTCTGGCCAGACGTAACATGGGCGGACTCGGAAAGGTGTTGGCCGTGATCTTCGCCCTACTCGCGGTCGGAGCTTCATTTGGAGGTGGAAACATGTTCCAGGCCAATCAAGCCTACGAACAACTATCGGGTGAGTTTTCGACCCTTCAAGGTGCAGGGCCTTACTTTGGCGTCATCTTGGCCATCTTGGTGGGTATCGTGATCATCGGAGGTATCAAGTCCATAGCCCGCGTAACCGAAAAGATCGTTCCTTTCATGGCGGCGCTGTACGTTGTCGCTGCCCTTATCATCATTTTCCGAAACATTCACCAGGTCAACAGCGCCTTTATGGCGATCTACAACGGTGCGTTCAACGCCGAAGCTCTTCGAGGTGGATTCATTGGTGTGCTTATTCTAGGGTTCCGACGAGCGGCCTTCTCAAATGAGGCGGGAGTTGGATCAGCAGCGATAGCTCACTCCGCGGCCAAAACGAAATTCCCGGTAGCCGAAGGTTTTGTGGCATTGCTCGAACCATTCATCGACACCGTAGTAGTTTGTACCCTCACGGCCCTCGTACTGATCTTTACCGATAAACACTTGGTCACCGATGTCGCAGGTGCGCAACTGACCTCCGATGCTTTCGGTACGGTGATCTCATGGTTCCCCATGGTACTGGTGATCGCGATTTTCCTATTCGCCTTCAGTACCATGATCAGTTGGAGCTATTACGGACTCAAGGCTTGGACTTTCCTTCTCGGTGAAAACAAGCGAACCGAATTGGCCTACAAGTTCATTTTCCTTATCTTCATCATCATCGGCTCGTCAGTGAGTTTGGGTGCTGTCATCGATTTCTCCGACATGATGATCTTAGCCATGGCTTTCCCCAATATCCTTGGACTTCTGCTGTTGAGCGGGGAAGTGCGGTCCGATCTACGTTCGTACCTCAAGGCCCTCAAGGCCGGAGAGATTTTCACGACACCTGAAAAAGAGAAGAAGCGGCGCGCAAATTAAGCGCTTATGCCCTTACATACACGGCGAGTTCAATCGTTTTCAAAACGCGAACGCCTCGCCCTCCTGACCCTTATGGCCTTGCTCCTGATCGTTGAGGGAGTAGGTTACTTTTCCAAATCCATATTTGCGCCTCAACGGCGCGATGAACACCGCCTCGTTATATACGACACCATCCGCGTGGCTGAAGGTGCCGCCAAAGGCACCCATCGTCCCGAGAGGGACCCCTTCAAAAACAAGCCCGGCTCGAACGGTTTATCCGCAAACGCAACCCGATCCATGGCCGAGGATAGAACCCGCGATAGCAAACGGGAAGTCTTCAGGGTTCTCCTAAACGAAACCGACACCTTTGCGTGGGAAGCACTTCCGGGTATCGGGCCGGCATTCTCGAGGAGGATACTCAAATATCGGGCATTACTCGGGGGCTATGCCGCAAAAGAGCAGCTTGGTGAAGTGTACGGGATCGACACCACCGGAATTTGGTTCGACCGCGTTATCGAAGACCGTGCGCCACTCGATTCACTCTACTTGAATCGCGATACCATATCGCGTTTTTGGAGGCACCCGTATATAGCTCCGGCCATGGCCGCGGAATGGGTGCGATATCGAGAACGGGTTGGGGGATTCACAAACGTAGAAGAAGTTCGCGACGGCTATTTGATGACCGACTCGATATTCCGTAAAATTGTACCCTATTTATCGGTACAATGACATTAGAACAAATTGAGAATCATATTCGAGCGGTACCCGACTTCCCGAAGCCGGGCATTCTGTTCCGCGATATTACGCCCCTACTCGGGCATGCTAAGGCCCGTAAAGCGGTCTTGGATCACCTCCTTGAGGCATTGTCGGATTGGGAGATCGACGCGATCGCGGGCATTGAAAGTCGAGGCTTTTTGTTCGGCATGACCTTGGCCGATGCCTTGAACATACCTTTTGTCCCGATTCGCAAGGCGGGTAAGTTACCCTATGACAAGATCGAACACAGCTATGAGCTCGAGTACGGATCGGCCACTCTAGAGATCCATACTGATGCGATACAGCCGGGTGACCGGGTGCTTATCCACGACGATTTGTTAGCTACGGGCGGAACGGCTGCGGCTGCGGCTGAGCTGCTTAAACGCCTCGATGCCGACGTGGCCGGTTTTAGTTTCATCATTGCCTTGAACTTTCTCGGGGGCGATGAAGTTCTGAGGAAGTACAGCGGAAGTATACATACCTTGATCTCTTATTGATCAGAGGAAGCGAGTTATAAAATCACACTACACAATGAGCATTGAATTATCAGAAACGCGAAAGATGATCGTGGAGACCCTTCGCGATTTTTGCAAGCGCGAAATAGAGCCCCATATCATGGAATGGGATGAGGCGCAGCATTTTCCGGTCGGCGTCATGAAGAAACTCGGCGAACTGGGTATGTTGGGCGTTCTGGTTCCGCAGGAATACGGGGGATCGGGACTTACCTACGATGAATACATCACCGTTGTTTCGGAGATCGGCCGGGTCGACCCATCCATCGGGTTGAGTGTTGCCGCGCACAATTCGCTATGCACTGGCCACATTCTATACCACGCTAGTGAGGATCAAAAGAAAAAATGGCTTCCTAAACTGGCCACGGGAGAGTGGATCGGTGCCTGGGGCTTGACCGAGGTTGGAACGGGAAGTGATGCGGGAGGAATGAACACCACGGCGGTGCGCGATGGCGACGAATGGGTCATCAATGGAAGTAAGAACTTCATTACCCACGGTAAGTCGGGTGACATTGCCGTTGTGATCGTTCGAACGGGTGAGAAAGGCGATAGTCATGGGATGACGGCCTTTGCCGTAGAGAAGGGTACACCTGGGTTCTCGGCCGGACGAAAAGAAGACAAGTTGGGCATGAGAGCCAGCGAGACCACGGAACTTATATTTGAGAATTGTCGCGTTCTGCATAAGAACATGATCGGAGAGGAAGGCGACGGATTCGTTCAGGCTATGAAAGTGCTGGATGGAGGCCGAATCAGCATTGCGGCGTTATCCGTCGGATTGGCTAAGGGAGCTTATGACCACGCGGTGAAATACGCCAAGGAACGGGAACAGTTCGGAAAACCCATTGCTAAGTTTCAGGCGATCGCATTCAAGATCGCCGATATGGCCACTGAGATCGAAGCCTCGGAGCTGTTGACCTATCAAGCCGGAGCTCAGAAGGATCGAGGCGAGCGGGTAACGGTTTCCGGAGCCATGGCCAAGTATTTCTCTAGTGAGGTATGTGTACGCGTTGCCAATGAAGCCGTGCAGATCCATGGTGGATATGGATTTACAAAGGACTTCCCGGTAGAGAAGTTCTACCGCGATTGCAAGCTCTGTACGATCGGCGAGGGGACCAGTGAAATACAGAAACTGGTGATCTCGAAACATTTAATGAAGTAATTTGATAGGAATTAAAAAGGTTGTACATTTGCAGCCCTAAAATTCAGATAATAATGGAGCTAGACATATGATCATCATTCCGGTAAAAGATGGAGAGAACATCGATCGAGCGTTGAAGCGCTACAAGCGTAAATTCGATCGTACTGGTGCTATGCGCGAATTGCGTCGTCGCAAGCAATTCACCAAGCCCTCTGTTCAGCGTCGTGAGCAGGTATTGAAAGCCGCTTACATTCAGACGTTGCGGGATCAGGAAGAGGCATAAGTCGACTCCCCCAATTACGATATTTACAGCCCGTCCAATTTATGGACGGGCTTTTTTTATCTTGTAGGGAATGAATGAGGCATCCTTTTTCGACCATTTGAGTCACGAACGGCGTTACAGTGAGCACACGTTAAGGGCGTATCGGACCGATTTGGATCAATTTAAAGAGTTTTTGTTGGCGGTATATGAGAACGAGGACTTGATGGATGTCCGCGGTCCTATGGTTCGTTCTTGGATAGTATCGCTGATGAATGAGAATTATGAGCCTCGGAGCGTACAGCGCAAGGCGACGTCGTTAAAGACGTTTTACAAGTTTCTATTGCACGAGGGGGTTATTGATAAGAATCCGACCGCTCAGCTACAAACGCCTAAAGTGCGAAAAAGGCTTCCGGTCGTGGTCCCTGAAGAGGATCTGGGGGCGTTGCTGGATCAGCGTTTTTTTGAGGATGGGTATGAAGGGGTTCGCGACAGGTTGATCGTGATGTTGTTGTATCACACCGGAATGCGTAGAGCTGAATTGATCGGTTTGCTCGAGCGGGATGTGGATTTGGGTCGTGGGCAGCTCAAGGTATTGGGCAAGCGAAACAAAGAGAGGATGATTCCCATTCAGACCGAATTGGCCAAAGCCATTGAGGATTATCAGCGGGAAAAAGAAGGGCTGCATCGGGCCGTTGAGGCCGAAGAATTATTGCTTACTCAGAAGGGTAAAAAACTATATCCGAAGCTTGTGTATCGGGTGGTCAATCGCTATCTTAGCTATGTTAGCAGTGTAGAAAAGAAGAGTCCCCACGTGTTGCGCCACAGTTTCGCAACTCACCTTCTAAATGCGGGGGCGGAGCTCAGTGCCATCAAGGAACTTCTAGGGCACGCTAATCTTTCGGCCACCCAGGTGTATACGCACCATTCGGTGGAACATTTAAAAAAGGTGTACAACCAGGCCCATCCACGGGGCCACTAAATTTCGATCACATGAACGTACGCACTCAATCCGTGAATTTCAATGCGGAACCGAAACTGCTTGCATTTGTTGAAGACAAACTTCAGAAGTTGGACCAATTTTATGACCAGATCGTAGATGCTGAGGTTTATTTAAGAGTAGAGAACGTCTCAGGGGACGAGAATAAACTTGCGGAGGTACGGGTAAACATACCTGGGAAGGATTTGATCGTAAAGAAACAATGCAAGAGTTTTGAGGAGGCGATCGATCAGAGTGTGGACGTGTTAAAGCGTCAGTTAAACAAGCGCAAAGAACGCGTTCGCGGAGTCTGAAAATAAACGTTGAATTTTTTTTGAATTCGCGTTGCTCCAATTCCTTATCTTTTTTTACATTTGCAGTCCCTTTTGAAACGGGGCTGCATTTTTTTATATGATTGCCGATGAAATAAGGGGTAGAGGCCGATATAGCTCAGCTGGCTAGAGCAGCTGATTTGTAATCAGCAGGTCGTGGGTTCGAGTCCCTCTATCGGCTCAAGTTCATTGAAGGACATTTTGGGGAGATACTCAAGCGGTCAACGAGGACAGACTGTAAATCTGTTGCCAACGGCTTCGTAGGTTCGAATCCTGCTCTCCCCACAAGAACATCCGCCCGCGAGAGCGAGATCGATCGAATGCGGAAGTAGCTCAGTTGGTAGAGCGACAGCCTTCCAAGCTGTAGGTCGCGGGTTCGAATCCCGTCTTCCGCTCAAAGCCTTTCGGGGTGCATTGATTGCAATGCCGATGTAGCTCAGGGGTAGAGCGTTTCCTTGGTAAGGAAGAGGTCACGGGTTCAATTCCCGTCATTGGCTCAAAAGAAGTTTTTCAAGGTTCCGGTGCTCGTAAGAGATGTCCGGAATCTTTTGGTACGTAAATTTTAAAATTTAACTATAAACAAAGACGATTAATCATGGCAAAGGAAAATTTCAATCGTTCCAAACCTCACTTGAATATTGGAACTATTGGTCACGTTGACCATGGTAAAACTACGTTGACTGCCGCTATCACTAAGGTGTTGGCCGATGCCGGTTTTGGTGAAGCCCGTGGATTCGATTCTATCGATAACGCGCCGGAGGAAAAAGAGCGTGGTATTACCATTAACACGGCTCACGTTGAGTACGAAACGGCAAACCGTCACTACGCACACGTTGACTGTCCAGGTCACGCCGACTACGTAAAGAACATGGTAACTGGTGCTGCTCAGATGGACGGAGCTATTTTAGTAGTTGCTTCTACTGATGGACCTATGCCACAAACTCGTGAGCACATTCTTTTGGCTCGTCAGGTAGGTGTACCTGCTATCGTTGTTTTCATGAACAAAGTGGACATGGTAGACGACGAAGAGCTTTTGGAATTGGTTGAAATGGAAGTTCGCGAATTGTTGTCATTCTACGAATTCCCAGGAGACGACTTGCCAGTAATCCAAGGTTCTGCTTTGGGTGCTTTGAACGGTGAAGGTAAGTGGGTTGACACTGTAATGGAATTGATGAAGGCAGTTGATGAGCACATTCCACTTCCACAGCGTGATGTTGATAAAGACTTCTTGATGCCAATCGAGGACGTATTCTCTATCACCGGTCGTGGTACTGTTGCTACTGGTCGTATTGAGACTGGTGTAACCAACACTGGAGACCCAGTTGAGATCATCGGTATGGGAGACAAGAAATTGACTTCTACCATTACTGGAGTTGAGATGTTCCGTAAAATCTTGGATCGCGGAGAAGCTGGTGACAACGTAGGATTGTTGTTGCGTGGTATTGAGAAAACCGATATCCAGCGCGGTATGGTTATCTGTAAGCCGGGTTCAGTAACTCCACACACTAAATTCAAAGCTGAGGTTTACATCCTTAAGAAAGAAGAAGGTGGACGTCACACTCCATTCCACAACCGTTACCGTCCGCAGTTCTACTTGCGTACGACTGACGTAACTGGTGAGATCAAATTACCAGAAGGAACTGAGATGGTGATGCCAGGTGATAACTTGACCATCACGGTTGAATTGATCGCCCCTGTAGCTATGAACGTAGGTCTTCGTTTCGCTATCCGCGAAGGTGGACGTACAGTTGGTGCAGGTCAGGTAACTGAGATCATCGACTGATCCTAGATCAGCCGATTAAAATAAGGGAAAGGAAAAGTGCTTTTTAGTGCTTTTCCTTTGCCTATAAACGGGTGTAGCTCAGCTGGTAGAGCAGTGGTCTCCAAAACCAAAGGTCGTGAGTTCGAATCTTACCACCCGTGCAAATAGAAAAGAAGAGATGCAGAAGATCAGAACCTATTTCCAAGAGTCTTACGACGAATTGGTGCATAAGGTAAGTTGGCCGTCATGGTCCGAGTTGCAAGCGAGTTCTTTATTGGTAGCGGTAGCGAGTGTGATCATCGCCCTGTTGGTATATGCGATGGACTACTCGTTCAGTAATTTGTTGAGCTTTTATTACAGAATCTTCGGATAAGAGATTAAAGGAGAATGAGCGATCATAAGAAGTGGTACGTTGTTCGTACCATCAGTGGACAGGAGAAAAAAGTTAAGGGATATATTGAGTCCGAGGTGACTCGATTGGGTATGGAAGACCTTGTAACACAAGTGTTGGTTCCGACCGAAAAAGTATTCCAGATCCGCAACGGAAAGAAAGTGAGCAAAGAGCGCACGCACTATCCGGGTTATATCATGGTCGAAGCTCATTTGGTAGGAGAAGTAGAGCACGTGATCAAAGGAATTCCGGGAGTCATTGGATTCTTGGGGGGGAAAGAAGGAGGAGCGGTACCGCTTCGCGAAAATGAAGTGAAGAGAATGTTGGGCCGCATGGATGAATTGGCGGATACCGATGAGCAGATCAACATTCCATTCATCATAGGAGAAACGATCAAGGTGATCGACGGACCATTTAATGGTTTCAACGGCACCATTGAAGAGATCAATGAAGAAAAGCGCAAGTTGAAGGTGATGGTGAAGATTTTTGGACGTAAGACACCTCTCGAGTTGAGCTACATGCAAGTAGAAAAGGAATCATAAATCATTGGAGCGGATGTTTCGGCGCGACGCTTCCTAGCGCCTGGAATGGAAACTCTGGACTTTAATACTAATAACAATGGCTAAAGAAGTAGTTGGATTAATCAAGCTTCAGGTCCGTGGTGGCGCGGCCAACCCTTCACCTCCCGTAGGTCCTGCCTTGGGAGCCAAGGGTGTGAACATCATGGAGTTTTGTAAGCAATTCAACGGGCGTACCCAGGATAACGCCGGTAAGCTCTTGCCTGTGGTGATCACTGTATACGCGGATAAGTCTTTTGACTTCGTGATCAAAACTCCACCCGCTGCCGTTCAGATCTTGGAAGCAGCTAAAACGAAAAAAGGATCAGGAGAACCTAACCGAGTCAAAGTGGCGAAGATCACTTGGGACCAGATTCGCACCATCGCAGAAGACAAAATGCAGGATTTGAATGCATTTGAAGTAGAGAGCGCGATGCGCATGGTAGCTGGAACAGCTCGTAGTATGGGTGTAACCGTAACCGGAAGAGCTCCGTTTTAATTTATAGTGACATGGCGAAGTTGACGAAAAAACAGAAAGAGGCACAGTCACTGATCGAGAAAGGGAAACTTTACTCGTTGGCGGATGCTTCTGGATTGATCAAACAGGTCAGCAAAACGAAATTCGATGCATCGGTAGATGTAGCGATCCACTTGGGTGTTGACCCTCGCAAAGCCAATCAAATGGTTCGTGGTGTCGTAACCCTTCCTAACGGAACGGGTAAAGATGTTCGCGTACTCGCATTGGTTACTCCAGACAAAGAAGCTGAGGCTCAAGAGGCCGGCGCTGACTTTGTCGGATTGGACGAATTCACCGAGAAGATCAAAGGTGGTTGGACCGATGTAGACGTGATCATCACTATGCCTGCGGTAATGGGTAAGATCGGACCATTGGGCCGTATCCTCGGACCGCGTGGTTTGATGCCTAACCCGAAAACGGGTACTGTAACTATGGATGTTGCAAAGGCTGTTAGTGATGTAAAAGCGGGTAAGATCGACTTCAAAGTAGATCGTTACGGAATCATCCACGCATCTGTGGCCAAGGCCTCATTCGAAGCCGGAAAGATTCAAGAGAACGCCCGTGAATTGTTACAAACGATTGTTAAACTCAAGCCTACGGCGGCTAAAGGAACTTATGTAAAGAGTATTTACATGAGTAGCACTATGAGCCCCAGTGTAGCGGTCGACCCTAAGTCGATCACCGGAGTAACGGCTGAATAATCCTATTTAACATGACAAGAGAAGAAAAAAATCAAGTCATTGAGGATCTTACCCAGACGCTGGTCGAGAACAAGAATATCTACCTAGCGGATATTTCAGGGTTGGATGCTGATGCAACAAGCCGCTTGCGCCGTCTTTGCTTTAACCGTAAAGTGAGCTTGAGCGTTGTAAAGAATACCCTTCTTAGAAAAGCAATGGAAAAGTCAGGTCTCGATTTCGAGCCGATGTACGATTTGCTGAAGGGTAATACCTCGATCATGATTTCCGAAGCGGGTAATGTTCCGGCGAAATTGATCAAGGAGTTCCGTAAAAAGAGCGAAAAACCCCTTTTGAAAGGAGCCTTCGTAGAAGAAGCAATCTACATTGGCGACGATCAATTGGATGCGCTGTCAGATCTGAAGTCTAAGGAAGAACTGATCGGAGACATCATTATGTTGTTGCAATCACCGATCAAGAATGTTGTTTCTGGATTGCAGGGTACCGGAGGTCAAAAGATCGCCGGACTCCTCAAGGCTTTGGAAGAACGCGCACAGTAAACTTGTACGCACTCTTGCTTCCCATATAGAGAACGTGAATTAAAAATCTAATTATTTTTTCAAACATGGCAGATATCAAAGAACTCGGAGATTCGCTGGTAAACCTTACGGTAAAAGAAGTAAGCGAATTGGCTGATTACTTGAAAGAAGAATACGGTATCGAGCCCGCAGCAGCAGCTGTAGCCGTAGCTGGACCAGCTGCAGGCGGTGGTGCTGAAGGCGGTGGTGAAGAGCAAACCGAATTTGACGTAATCTTGAAATCAGCAGGTGGTTCTAAATTGGCAGTTGTAAAACTCGTCAAAGAACTCACCGGACTAGGATTGAAAGAAGCTAAAGCTGTAGTGGACGAGGCTCCATCTTCTGTTAAAGAAGGCGTAGCTAAGGAAGAAGCAGAAGCTTTGAAAGCGCAGCTTGAAGAGGCTGGTGCTGAGGTTGAGCTTAAATAAGCTCGCGAGCTTTACCCTATAAGGTTAGGTCTTTTGGAGGTTAATAGTACCTCCATTAGGCCTAGACCCTTTTGTGTTTAGTTCCCTTCTTTCATCACTAATTAAAATTTTTGTCCATTGGCAACGACACGCACTCCTGAAAGAATTTCATTCGCAAGCATAAAAAGTCAGTTAGATTATCCTGACTTCCTCGACATACAACTTCAATCGTTCATCGATTTCTTCCAGTTGGACACGAAAACTGAAGATCGTCGTGATGAGGGCCTATATCGGGTATTCGCTGAGAACTTTCCGATCTCCGATACTCGAAATCAGTTCGTCCTTGAATTCCTGGATTATTTCATCGACCCGCCTCGATACTCCATAGAGGAGTGTATTGAGCGTGGATTGACCTACAGCGTACCGCTGAAGGCCCGATTGAAGCTCTATTGTACCGACCCGGAACACGAGGATTTCGAAACCATCGTTCAGGATGTGTTCTTGGGCCAGATCCCGTACATGACCCCCAGAGGTACTTTCGTCATCAACGGTGCCGAGCGTGTGATCGTATCACAGCTTCACCGTTCACCGGGAGTATTCTTCGGTCAATCATTCCACGCTAATGGTACCAAGTTGTACAGTGCGCGTATCATTCCTTTCAAGGGGTCTTGGATCGAATTCGCGACCGATATCAACAGCGTAATGTACGCTTACATCGATCGTAAGAAAAAGTTGCCGGTTACCACGTTGTTGCGCTCCATTGGTTATGAGCGGGATAAGGATATCCTCGAAATCTTTGATTTGGCCGAGGAATTCAAAGTGAGTAAGACCGGCTTGAAAAAAGTTCTTGGACGAAAACTTGCCGCTCGTGTATTGAAGACATGGGTAGAGGATTTCGTAGATGAGGATACAGGGGAAGTAGTATCGATCGAACGTAACGAGGTTATCTTGGACCGTGAAACGGTTCTTGAAAAAGAGCATATCAAAGAGATTCTCGATGCCGATGTGAAAACGATCTTGTTACACAAAGAAGACATCAAGTCTTCGGACTATGCGATCATTCACAATACGCTTCAGAAGGATCCGACCAACTCGGAGAAAGAAGCAGTTGAGCACATCTATCGTCAGTTGCGTAATGCTGAGCCACCTGATGAGGAAACCGCTCGTGGTATCATCGACAAACTGTTCTTCTCTGAATCGCGCTATAACCTCGGTGAGGTAGGGCGCTACCGATTGAACAAGAAGCTCAATCTGGAGATCGATAGCGATGTTCAGGTATTGACGAAAGACGACATCATCTTGATCATCAAGTACCTGATCGAGTTGGTGAACAGTAAAGCAGATGTCGATGACATCGACCACTTGAGCAACCGTCGCGTACGTACCGTAGGCGAGCAATTGGCCAACCAATTTTCGGTAGGTCTAGCCCGTATGGCCCGTACGATCCGCGAGCGTATGAACGTTCGCGATAACGAGGTATTTACTCCGATCGACTTGATCAATGCGAAGACCCTTTCTTCAGTGATCAACAGTTTCTTCGGAACGAATCAGTTGTCTCAGTTCATGGACCAAACCAACCCGTTGGCGGAGATTACGCACAAGCGACGTCTATCAGCTCTCGGACCTGGTGGTCTTTCTCGTGAACGCGCCGGTTTTGAGGTTCGCGACGTTCACTACACACACTACGGCCGTTTGTGTCCGATCGAAACTCCTGAAGGTCCGAACATTGGACTTATCTCTTCACTTTGTGTATTTGCCAAAGTGAACCGCATGGGCTTCATTGAAACACCTTATAGAAAGGTAAACGATGGTCAGGTTGACTTGAAAGCAGAGGCGGTTTACTTGAGCGCAGAGGAAGAAGATCGTAAGGTGATCGCTCAGGCGAACGCTCCTATAGACAGCAAAGGAAAATTCGAAAATAATCGAATCATTGCTCGTGACGAGGGTGACTTCCCGGTCCTAGAGCCAAGTGAGATCGACTATATGGACGTTGCACCAAACCAGATCGCTTCGATCTCAGCTTCATTGATTCCTTTCTTGGAGCACGATGATGCTAACCGTGCGTTGATGGGATCGAATATGATGCGCCAGGCAGTACCATTGATGCGACCTGAAGCTCCGATCGTAGGAACTGGTCTTGAGCGCCAAGTAGCTCGGGATAGCCGGGTTCTTATCAACGCTGAAGGTGATGGTGTCGTTGAATACGTCGATGCTCAGAAAGTAGTGATC
This sequence comes from Flavobacteriales bacterium, assembly GCA_021296215.1. Classification (NCBI taxonomy): domain Bacteria; kingdom Pseudomonadati; phylum Bacteroidota; class Flavobacteriia; order Flavobacteriales; species Flavobacteriales bacterium. The sequence continues at coordinate 11,576 of JAGWBA010000015.1, read as the reverse complement.
AAGTACGATCGCACCGAAGATGAAGTCTTGGCCAGCTTCGACGATGAAAACGCGACCTATTGGTTGACCAAATTTTTGAAGACGAATCAGGGAACAAGTATCAACCTGAAGCCGATCGTGCGTAAGGGTGACCGTGTGACCAAAGGTGATGTTCTTTGTGAAGGATATGCGACCCAAATGGGTGAGTTGGCCTTGGGACGCAACATGAAGGTGGCCTTCATGCCTTGGAAAGGGTACAACTTCGAGGATGCGATCGTGGTTAGTGAGCGCGTTGTGCGTGAAGATATCTTCACCTCTGTTCACATCGACGAATACACCCTTGAAGTTCGCGATACAAAACTCGGTCAAGAGGAATTGACAGCCGACATTCCTAACGTAAGCGAGGAGGCGACCAAAGATCTCGACGAGAACGGTATCATTCGCGTTGGAGCGGAGATCAAACCGGGAGACATTCTAATCGGTAAGATCACGCCAAAAGGAGAAAGCGATCCTTCACCTGAAGAAAAACTTCTTCGCGCCATCTTTGGTGACAAGGCAGGTGATGTAAAAGACGCATCGATGAAAGCACCTCCTTCTTTGAACGGTGTTGTGATCGACAAGAAGTTGTTCTCACGCGCCATCAAGGATAAGAAAGCGCGCTTACAAGACAAGGAGGTTCTTCTTCAATTAGATGAAGAGTTCGGCCGCGAAATGGCTGAGTTGAAGGCTAAATTGATCGACAAGCTGTTAATCGTAGTTAGCGGCCGCGCTTGCCAGGGTGTTGTGAATGAGCTCAATGAAGAAGTGATCAAGAAGGGTACGAAGTTTACTCAAAAACTATTGAACGGTATTGAGGACTTCACCGTATTGAGTCAAGATAAATGGACGACGGATCAGTCTAAGAACGACCTCGTGCGCAATATGCTTCACAACTACAAGATCAAGGTGAGTGACTTGCGCGGTTTATACCGCCGCAAGAAATTTACCGTGAGCGTAGGTGATGAGTTGCCTCCTGGAATCGTAAGATTGGCCAAAGTATACATCGCGAAAAAGCGTAAGCTTAAAGTAGGTGATAAGATGGCTGGTCGTCACGGTAACAAAGGTATCGTTGCTCGTATCGTTCGCGATGAAGATATGCCGTTCCTGGAAGACGGAACTCCGGTAGATTTGGTATTGAACCCACTAGGGGTACCATCGCGGATGAACCTCGGACAGATCTACGAGACCGTACTCGGATGGGCCGGTGAGCGTTTGGGCAAGAAGTTCAATACGCCGGTATTCGACGGTGCATCTTTGGACGACATTAACAAGTACACGGATGAAGCTGGTATTCCACGCTACGGCCATGCTTACTTGTACGATGGAGGAACCGGAGAGTGCTTCCACCAGCCGGCAACCGTAGGTATCATATACATGTTGAAACTCGGCCACATGGTCGATGACAAGATGCACGCACGTTCCATTGGGCCGTACTCACTTATTACGCAACAGCCACTCGGAGGTAAGGCTCAGTTTGGAGGTCAGCGTTTTGGTGAGATGGAGGTTTGGGCACTTGAAGCCTTCGGTGCTTCCAATATCTTGCGCGAGATCCTCACCGTTAAATCGGATGATGTGATCGGCCGTGCCAAGACTTACGAGAGTATCGTTAAAGGTGACTCTCTGCCGGAACCCGGAATTCCTGAATCGTTCAATGTACTATTGCACGAATTGAAGGGACTCGGACTGAATGTAACTCTTGACTAACAAAGTTGCTAATCGCGCCGCGAGGCGCAGAAAGCAAACTTTATAACATATAACATCTTTATCATGGCGATGAGAAAAGAGAATAAACCCAACAGCAACTTTTCAACGATCACGATCAGTCTGGCGAGTCCGGAGAAGATCCTCGAAGAATCGTGGGGAGAGGTGTTGAAACCAGAAACGATCAATTATCGCACACACAAGCCGGAGCGAGATGGTCTTTTCTGTGAGCGGATCTTTGGTCCGGTCAAGGACTACGAATGCCACTGTGGTAAATACAAGCGTATTCGTTACAAGGGCATCATCTGTGACCGATGCGGTGTTGAGGTTACGGAGAAGAAGGTACGTCGTGAGCGTATGGGACACATCAATTTGGTGGTTCCTGTAGCGCACATCTGGTACTTTAAATCGCTACCAAACAAGATCGGTTACTTGTTGGGTCTTCCTACCAAGAAGCTGGACATGATCATCTATTATGAGCGTTACGTGGTAATTGAGCCCGGTATTGCTCAGAACGTAGATGGAGAGCCCCTTCAGGTTATGGATTTCTTGACTGAGGAAGAGTACCTCGATATCTTGGATACTATTCCGGCCGAGAACCAATATCTCGACGATTCAGATCCGAATAAATTCATCGCGAAGATGGGTGCGGATGCCCTGCACGATCTTTTGAAGAACATCGATTTACTTGGTTTGTCCAGCGAATTGCGTCACAAAGCGAACACGGAGACCTCTCAGCAGCGTAAGAACGAGGCTTTGAAGCGTCTTCAAGTCGTTGAGGCTTTCCGAGATGCGAATAACCGCATGGAGAACAATCCGGAGTGGATGATCATGAAAGTGGTTCCCATAATTCCACCGGATTTGCGTCCGTTGGTGCCGTTGGATGGTGGGCGTTTCGCCACATCTGACCTCAATGACCTTTACCGACGGGTGATCATTCGTAACAACCGATTGAAGCGCTTGTTGGAGATCAAAGCTCCAGAAGTGATCTTGCGTAACGAGAAGCGTATGCTTCAGGAGTCGGTCGATAGCTTGTTCGACAATACGCGTAAAGCAAGTGCAGTGAAAACCCAAAGCAACCGCGCTTTGAAATCACTATCGGACAGCTTGAAAGGAAAGCAAGGTCGATTCCGTCAGAACCTTCTCGGTAAGCGTGTGGATTACTCTGCTCGTTCTGTTATTGTCGTTGGTCCTGAATTGAAATTGTACGAATGTGGTCTTCCAAAAGGAATGGCCGCTGAGCTATATAAGCCGTTCATCATCCGCAAACTTATCGAGCGCGGAATCGTCAAGACGGTTAAATCGGCAAAGAAGATCATCGACCGTCGTGACCCGGTGGTTTGGGATATCTTGGAGAATGTTTTGAAAGGGCACCCTGTTCTTCTGAACCGTGCCCCGACGCTTCACCGCTTGGGTATCCAGGCGTTCCAGCCAAAACTCATCGAGGGTAAAGCTATCCAGTTGCACCCGCTGGTTTGCACGGCATTCAACGCTGACTTTGATGGTGACCAGATGGCCGTTCACTTGCCATTGGGCAATGAGGCCATTTTGGAAGCTCAGTTGTTGATGCTTGCATCACACAACATTTTGAACCCTGCTAATGGAGCCCCTATCGCCGTTCCTTCTCAGGATATGGTACTCGGTCTGTACTACATGACCAAGATCCGTAAGAGCACCGATAACGAAATCGTTCGAGGTGAAGGGTTGACCTTCTACTCTCCTGAAGAGGTGAAGATCGCATACAACGAAGATCGGGTCGAAATCCACGCGTGGATCAAAGTTCGTACTGAGGACTTGGTGCATGGTGAGATCAAAACCGTAATGATAGAAACTACCGTTGGTCGTGTGCTTTTCAACGAAGCAGTGCCGCACCAAGTAGGATACATCAACGAAGTATTGACCAAGAAAGCCCTTCGTGGAATTATTGCACGAGTGCTCAAGCAAACGAGTTTGCCTGAAGCGGCGGCATTCTTGGATGATATCAAGCAATTGGGATATACCATGGCCTTCCGCGGAGGATTGTCGTTCAACTTGGGCGATGTAATTATTCCGGAGGAGAAAGAAGAGATGGTGAAGAATGCGATCGAGCAGATCGAGGGAATCACCGGAAACTACAACATGGGATTGATCACCAATAACGAACGTTACAATCAGGTGATCGACGTTTGGACGAACACCAACGCCCGATTGACCGAGCGCGTAATGGAGCGTTTGACTACGGATAACCAAGGATTCAACAGTATCTTCATGATGCTCGATTCAGGTGCTCGTGGTTCGAAAGAGCAGATTCGTCAGCTTTCTGGTATGCGTGGTCTTATGGCCAAGCCGCAGAAGTCCGGTAGTTCAGGTGGGGAGATCATCGAGAACCCGATCCTTTCTAACTTTAAGGAAGGTCTTTCGATCCTCGAGTACTTTATCTCTACTCATGGTGCCCGTAAAGGTTTGGCCGATACAGCATTGAAAACTGCCGATGCAGGTTACTTGACCCGTCGTTTGGTCGACGTCGCACAAGACGTGATCATCTCTGAAGAGGATTGTGGTACGCTCCGTGGACTCAACACGACGGCTCTCCGCAAAAACGAAGAGATCGTTGAGAGTCTATTTGACCGAATCGTTGGACGTAACTCTTTGGTAGATGTATACCATCCTGATACCGACGAAGTGATCGTTGAAGCGGGTGGGTTGATCTCTGAGGATATTGCAGAAGAGATCGACAATGCTGGAATTGAATCCGTTGAGATCCGCTCTCCATTGACTTGTGAGTCGAGCAAAGGAATTTGCGCTAAGTGTTACGGACGTAACCTCGCAACGAACTCTAAAGTACAGAACGGTGAAGCAGTTGGTGTAATCGCTGCACAATCGATCGGTGAGCCTGGAACTCAGTTGACCCTTCGTACGTTCCACGTTGGTGGTACGGCATCGAATATCGCTGAGGAATCAACTATGACGGCTAAGTTCGGCGGTGTGATCGAGTTCGACGAACTGCGTACCGTAGAAGGTCAAAAAGATCCGGTAACCGGAGATTCTGATAATATCGTAATCGGCCGTACAGGTGAGATGCGAATTGTTGAGCCTAAGTCGGGCCACTTGCGCTCTTCGAACAACATTCCTTACGGAGCTAAGTTGTTCGTTAAGCCTGGTCAGAAAGTGACCAAGGGAGACATTCTTTGCGAATGGGATCCATATAACGCTGTGATCATCTCTGAAACTGCGGGTACGATCAAATTCGATAATGTTATCGAAGGTGTGACTTACCGAGTTGAGATCGATGAGCAGACCGGATTCCATGAGAAAGTAATCTCCGAGATGCGCGATAAGAAGAAGATTCCTACCGTTCAGATCACCACCACGAAAGGCGAGGTCATCAAGACCTACAACCTTCCTGTTGGTGCGCACATCATGGTGAATGATGGAGACAAGATCGAAGCCGGTAAGGTACTTGTGAAGATCCCACGCAGCAGTGCTAAAGCTGGGGATATCACGGGAGGTCTTCCACGTGTGACCGAGCTGTTCGAAGCGCGTAACCCATCGAACCCGGCAGTAGTTTCGGAGATCGACGGTATCGTATCGTACGGTAAGATTAAACGCGGTAACCGCGAAGTCATCGTAGAAAGCCGCAGTGGCCAAGTGAAGAAGTACTTGGTGCCGCTTTCAAAGCAAATCCTCGTGCAGGAGAACGACTACGTTCGCGCAGGTATGCCGATGTCCGACGGAGCAATTACTCCGACAGATATCTTGAGTATTCAAGGTACTACGGCGGTTCAAGAATACATTGTAAACGAGATCCAAGAGGTATATCGCTTACAGGGTGTGAAGATCAACGATAAGCACTTTGAGGTCATCGTACGTCAAATGATGCGTAAAGTTCAGATCGTCGACTCTGGAGATACCAAGTTCCTCGAGCACCAGTTCGTACACAAGTACGACTTCATCGAAGAGAACAACTGGATCTACAACAAGCTCGTGGTTACCGATCAAGGTGAGAGTGAAAAACTTCGCAATGGCCAAATCATCACAGCTCGTGAATTGCGCGACGAGAACTCGTTCTTGAAACGCAACGATAAGCAATTTGTCGAGACTCGCGAAGCTTTGCCGGCGGTAGCTCGCCCTATCCTCCAGGGTATCACCCGTGCCTCATTGCAGACCAAGTCGTTTATTTCGGCCGCTTCCTTCCAGGAAACGACCAAGATCCTGAACGAGGCTGCAGTAAGTGGAAAGGTAGATTACCTCGAAGGCCTGAAAGAGAATGTGATCGTAGGTCACAAGATCCCAGCAGGTACCGGATTGCGCCAGTACGACAAATTGATCGTAGGAAGCAAAGAGGATTTCGAAGCTATGGTGGCCAAGGCCGAAGCAGCCAAGAAAGAGAAAGTAGAAGAGAAAGCTTAATATGTCTGAAGAAAACCAAGACCAACAAGGTAATCAAATCAACATTGAATTGCCTGAGGAGATCGCCGAGGGGATGTATAGTAACCTGGCCATCATCAACCATAGTCCGGCCGAATTCGTCGTGGACTTCGTGAAGTTGATGCCCGGGGTACCCAAAGCGAAGGTGAAATCGCGAATCGTGCTTACGCCGCAACACGCCAAACGCTTGTTGCGTGCTCTGAATGATAACATTCAGAAATACGAGCAACAATTCGGCGAGATCAAAGAAGACAACCGCGGAAACATTCCACTGAATTTCGGTGGACCGACCGCTCAAGCTTGATCGAATAACATCCAACAAAAAAGCCGCTTCATCACGAAGCGGCTTTTTTTTATTCTTTATGGTCGGCAATCTTGGCCCTTAAAGCCTTCAAGTAACCCGGCGTTTTCTTCAACCGACTCCCATACCAACTGAACATTTCACCATCTACGAGGTGTATTTGTGCCTGCGGCACGATTTTCAACATCGCCTTCACGTGCTCCTCGCGGAAAGGGTAGGGCTCTGACGACAAAAAGACGAGGTCCGGTGCCACCGCCCGTAGGTCCTCCGAGGATATTTCCGGATATCGAACCCGATCGGCAAAGACGTTGCGCCACCCACCCGCTTCGATCATTGCGCTGATGAAGGTATCGCCCCCGGCCACTAGCATCGGGTCATTCCAAATCAGGTAAGCTGCCGTTGGCTGATTCGATGGATGGCGCTCTTTGACTTGTAATGCCAAAGACTTGAATGACATCCGAATATCATCTACCAGGGCTCGAGCGGTGTTCATCCGGCCGATGAGGCCGCCAACATTATCGATCATTTGAAGAGTGCTCTCAAGGTCGTACACATCGCTCACCCAAACGGGAAACTCCTTTTCTAACTCGCGAATTCCGTCTTTCTCGTTTTCCTCTTTGTTGGCGATAATGAGATCAGGGCGCAACTCTCGAATGCGATCCAGCTTAAAGTCCTTGGTGCCTCCTACTCGTGTCTTGCAAAAGCGCCAATCATCGGGATGTACACAAAACCGCGTAACGCCCACCACCTCGCTATCGAGCCCCAGGTCGGCCAATAGCTCGGTTTGGGATGGAACCAAGCTCACTATTCGGCTAGGATTCTCCGGTATTTGAATTTTTCGATTGAGCTGATCGGCTACGGTGATCAATGGTCTTAGGTCTTAGTTTTTATTTGAGTTCACTACTGAACAAAACTAAGAACTCAAAACTAAGAATTATAAGAAGCCTTGCGCCTTCATCCAGTCGTCGTTGTAGACCTTGCCTACGTACCGACTTCCATGGTCGTGGAAGAGCACCACGATGACCGAGTTCTCATCGAAGCGATCTTTCATTTGAACCACTGCCTGCATGGCCGATCCGGCCGAATTACCCAGGAATAGCGCTTCGGTCTGAGCCAATTCGCGGCACATCAAAGCACCTTCTTTATCGGTGACCTTTTCAAAGTGATCGATCAAATCAAAGGTTACGTTCTTAGGCAGAATGTCCTCTCCAATTCCTTCGGTGATGTACGAGTAGATCTCGTTTTCATCGAATTCTCCGGTTTCGTGGTACTTTTTGAACACTGACCCATACGTGTCGACGCCCAAAGTCTGAACCTCCGCGTTCTGCTCCTTCAGGTATTGCGACGTACCCGAAACGGTTCCGCCGGTTCCCACACCAACGACGAAATGGGTGATCTTTCCCTCGGTTTGATCCCATATCTCAGGCCCGGTACTCTCGTAATGCGCCTTGCGATTGCTCAGGTTATCGTACTGATAAGGATAAAAACTATTCGGGATCTCTTTGCTCAACCGCTCCGCCACCTTGTAGTACGAGCGCTCGTCGTCCGGAGCTACGTTCGTCGGACAAATCACGACCTCGGCTCCCATGGCCTTCAATACGTCGAATTTCTCCTTACTCTGCTTGTCGCTGGTGGTGCAAATAAGCTTGTAACCCTTGATCACCGCGGCCAAAGCCAAACCCATTCCCGTATTCCCCGAAGTACACTCAATGATGGTTCCACCCGGCTTCAGTTTGCCCTCTTTTTCGGCATCTTCGATCATCTTCAAGGCCATGCGATCCTTCACCGAATGGCCCGGATTAAAATACTCTACCTTGGCGAGTAGGGTGCCGGGAATTCCGTACTTCTTGGCAATACGATCCATGCGGATCATTGGTGTGTTTCCAATGGTGTCGAGTATGCTGTCGCAGATCATGCCGTAGCTTTAATTTATAACGCCGCAAAGGTATCCAATTCATTCGTCAAACCGAAGGCACCTGGACCATCGTTTCAATGGGTTTTGGCCCTGCGGGCCGATGCGTTAGTTGAATCGCAAGGCTCGTGCCGGCGGTATGCGGGTGATCAAGTAGGAGGGAACCACCAAAACCGTCAAACACAGCAATAGCGTACCTCCGTTGATCATCGCCCATTGCCAAAGATGTATCAACACCGGAGCCTCCGACACGTAGTAGGTGCTCTCGTCGAGCTTGACGATTCCGAACCGAATCTGCAAAAGCAAGAGTCCGCCTCCGATTAGATTCCCCCAAAACAAACCCCAACCGATGAGGTAGGCGGCGTCGTACAAAAAGATCCGGCGAATGCTCCAATTCCTGGCCCCTAAGGACTTCATGGTACCAACAAAGGGAGTTCGTTCCAGAATCAGAATAAGCAGTGCTGTGGACATGTTTATAGCCGCCACGGCGATCATAATGGCAAGTACGATGAAGGTGTTCAGATCGAATAAGGCCAACCACTCAAAGATCTGCGGACTCTTTTGCCGGGCCGTTCGAGCAATGAGGTTGTAATCGATCAAGGCATTCACCTGTCCGCCCATTAGGTCCAACTGCTCAAAATCGTCGATCAAAACCTCGAACCCGCCAACCTGATCCGTTCCCCAATCGTTCAGACGCTGAATATCACTCAAACGTCCCATCACGTAGAGCTTGTCGTATTCCTCCAGATCCGTTTTGTAAATCCCGCTCACCGTAAACGGAAGCCTCCGCGGATCCTTAGGAGGGGGCTGAACGAAATATAAGAGCACTTTACTGCCCACTTCTAGTTTTAATCGGCGAGCGAAATGATCACTCACCAGTAACTCCCTATCCGCCGTATCGCTCAGAGCAGGAAAACCGCCACCGGTCAGATAGGGCACAAAGGGAGTCCAGTCGTAACCCTTCTCAACTCCTTTCAGCACGATCCCTTCAAAATCGGTACGGGTCTTCATTACTCCTGCCTTGGTGGCATAACTTTGGATATGGGTAACCTCGGGGAGCACCCCAACTTTTTCAACCCATTCAGCGTCCGCTTCTATAGGAACCGGTTCGAAACTCGAATTTTGATCGAAGTTGGTAACTTGGATGTGCCCCGTGAATCCGATTACTTTATCGCGGATCTTGGCTTTGAGCCCGGTGCTGATGGCCACGGCGATCAACATCACCGAAAAGCTGAGTGCCACGGCAACGATGGCCACGCGAATGATGGGACCACTGATGCTTTTTTCACTCGCTTCGGACCGTGAAAGCCGACGCGCCACAAACCACTCAAACCGCATACGAATGCAACAATTAATGCGTGCTAAAGGTATAAAATTGACCTTCCTTTTGGGCTTCTTTTGTTTTATGGCCTACGGCCAGATGCTCCAGGCCGGTGCCGAACAGATCAATCGGTACCGGCCATTGGTCTACGACCGAACGGTGGCCGTTGTAGCCAACCCCACGTCTACGGTTGCAGGAACTCATTTGGTCGACACTCTTTTATCACTAGATGTCGACCTCAAAAAGGTATTTGCTCTCGAACACGGTTTCCGAGGAGATGTGCCCGACGGTGAAAAGATCGCAGACGGAAAAGACCCAAAGACCGGACTTCCGATCGTAAGTCTCTACGGTTCTCACAAAAAACCTACCGCTGAAGACCTCAAAGGTATTGACGTCGTTATATTCGATATTCAAGATGTCGGTGTGCGGTTCTACACCTTTGTAAGTTCCATGTCGTACATCATGGAAGCCTGTGCCGATAACGGAGTGCAAATGATCGTTCTCGACCGCCCCAACCCCAATGGGTTCTACGTCGATGGTCCAATGAATCACCTACCCGAACCGTCATTCATCGGCCTTCACCCGGTTCCAGCCGTTCACGGACTTACACTGGGCGAATACGCTACGATGGCAATAGGTGAGGGGTGGTTGAATACCGAAAATGAACTCAGCCTCACGGTTGTAACTTGTCGCGACTATACCCATGAAACGCTGTACGAGCTCCCCATCCCTCCATCGCCCAACTTGCGCTCCATGCCCGCCATCTACCTGTATCCATCGCTTTGCTATTTCGAAGGAACCAGTGTAAGCGTTGGCCGTGGAACCGACACCCCTTTTCAGATCGTAGGTGCTCCCTGGATGCCGAAGGGAACCATTGAATTCACGCCTGAGGGCGGATACGGATCGAGCAGCCCCAAACACGAAGGGGAGTTGTGCCACGGTTACGACCTTACTACCTTCGGTCGCGATTTTATTCCTGCCGACGGACAACTCAATATTTTCTGGCTCATCGATGCCTTCCGTCAATGCCCCGAAGGGGAAGTCTTTTTCTCGCGCCCCGACTATTTTGATTTGCTAGCGGGCGGACCTACACTCCGGGAGCAGATTGAGTCCGGAATGACCGAAGAGCAGATTCGCGCTAGCTGGCAAGCCGAGCTCGAACAGTTCAAGTACAAACGAAAACAGTACTTGCTGTATCCTGATTTTGAGGACTACAGAAAGGCACGATAGGCGAGTGGAATGATTACCCAACGATCGTTCACGTAGAAAAAAGCATTACGCGTTTTTTCAGGCTCGCCCTGAACATCGACACTCCCGGTCGAAGCTTACTGTCAAAGGTGCCATATTCTTCGGGCATACCACCTAATTCTCCTTTTCCCAACATTTCCATGTTGGTCGATAGGATTCTTACGCCGGCTTCTTGGCTAAGTGGCTTCATGGAGTCGTCCGATATCTTGGCGAAGTTCGACCACATTTTAGTGTTGTACGCAACCGCTTTGTCGGCCACCGAATCAAGAAAAACGAGCCTTACTTCTTCATCGGTGGGCATCAAAGTGTTCAGTAATACCTTGTTCGAATCTGCTTTGATCTGCTCCACCATCCGCAGAAAAGAATTCTCGAGCCTCTTTGGCGTTTGTCCCTGCAACTGCCACGTTCCAAGCATGAACAAGGCAATGACCAGGGTTTTGATCGACCCTTTGAACACCTTTGTATTATTCATGCTTTGAAGATACACCATATTGGCCATTAGCCATAAGACATGTGCCACGGACCATGAACCGTGAACTATGAACAGAAAACCTAGATTAACAGCCAATTAAGAATTCAAAAGGCTTAAAACCGGAACAATTGGATAGATTTGTTCTGTAATGCCTGTAAAATATAGCAAACTCAGCGATTACAAAATCAAAAAAATA
>JAGWBA010000014.1 GCA_021296215.1 Flavobacteriales bacterium | reverse complement strand
CTTGTAAGCCGGCTTTCGATATTTCTTGCTTTTTCATATCACTAAGTTAAGTGACACACTTTTCTGAACAGACTCAAAAGAAATCCAAAAAGATTGCACGTTGGCTATCTCATCTAGGCAAGCTTTACACAAAAGCTGACTTTTATACCAGACAGAAATTGATTTCATTACTACTTAAAGACAAGGCTGTTTTAGAGCCGTATCACTTCCATTATGCCGCTAGTACTCCTACAAAAATCATTTTCAATCTGGAACCTGTAACAAAAGATTCTTCCTCTAAAATCGAGAATCTTGAAGATCCGAATTTTAAGAAAATCTGGTCAGCAGAAAAAGCAGATGGACGTTTACTCGATTCCGAGCAATTGGTACGAATTATAGCTTTTTTGCGGGATTTTTACCGTTTAGTGACTTAATAGACGCATTTCATATTTTATTGAAAACGCAAGGTGTTGATTATAAGTATTTTATGAGGTTCGAACTCTATTGGGTCTTTTCCAAAAAAGATTAAAATTCATAAGAAAAGAGGCAAATACAAATTTGCCTCTTTTTATAATTCCCTTAAAAACAAGCCGTTGGGCATGGTTTTTAAGTTTTGGTATATTTTCGTACCTCGGTACGAAAGTGGAGCCGGCGGGGCTAGCGCTTTGTCGCTGCGCTCCTCGGGCGTGGTCGTGGGGGCGCGACAAATCAAAATGGAACCCGTTTCGGGGCTGCGCCCCATCAAGCAGAGCTTGGCTCAGGTCAAATGAAAAACCCGCTTACCTCTTCGGTAAACGGGTTCCATTTTGTTCTGTGGAGCTGGCGGGGCTCGAACCCGCGTCCAAACAAGTAACAGACATGCTTTCTACGCGCTTAGTCGCGTTTGATTTTTGAGAATGTGCCGGAAACCCGACGACCAACACATTCCTTAGTCTCTAAATTTTCGATCCGTGTCCGAAACGACTACACTTCTCTATCACCGTTTGTTATGATGATCCGGTGGGGTCCGCGTACGGTGCGAACGTAAGCCCCTGGATCAAAGACATCTAATACCTAGTATTAGGCTGCCAAAGCGTAATTAGTCTCGCCAATTACAAAAGTTGAGTCTTGATATTTACGAGCCAAATACCCAATGCTCGGCGTGCTTACATGACCACTATCTTGCTGTCAAAACCAAATCAGCCCCATTAAGTCAAAGATCGTTAAAAGTCGGCCCGCAAAGATACACCTTATTAGGAAGACGCTCAAGTAGTCAATATCTTTGCGGCCTTATTGTTCAGACCATGGAGAAGATTAAGATCGGCATCATCCGTGAAGGCAAGAATCCGCCCGACAAACGCGTACCTTTCACACCGGCGCAATGCCGCGCACTAAAAGACCAATATCCACAGCTCGATATCACCGTTCAACCTAGCAAGATTCGGTGCTTCCACGATGAAGAGTACGAGATCAAAGGTATTCGGGTCGATGAGGACTTGTCTGATTGCGAGTACTTGTTCGGCGTAAAGGAAGTTCCTGTCGATATGTTGATCCCGAACAAAACGTATTTCTTCTTCTCACACACCTTTAAAAAACAATCGTATAACCGCGATCTCCTCCGCGCCATTCTCGAAAAAAAGATACGGCTTGTAGACTACGAAGTGCTCACGGCAGCGAGTGGTAAACGCTTGGTCGGATTCGGGCGATACGCCGGAGTCGTGGGCGCTTATAATGCATTACTTGCCTACGGCAAAAAGACCAATCGATACGCTCTTGAACCCGCTCACGCTTGCGCTGACCGCCGCGAAATGGAAGGGGAACTTTCCAAAATATCGCTACCCAAACACTTTCGACTGGCCATGACCGGCGGTGGAAGAGTCGCCGGCGGAGGCATTGAAGTATTGAAGGCGGCCGGAATCCGGCAAGTCGCGTCACAAGAATTTATAGAGGGAAAATTCGACGACCCGGTATTCACTCAACTCCTCGTTCAAGACTACGTGAAACGCAAAGATGGAAAGTCCTTTAATAATAAGGAGTTCTACGAGAATCCAGCCGACTTCGAATCAAATTTCATGAATTACGCGGGTCGAATGGACGTGTATGTAGCCTGTCACTATTGGGACAGTCAAGTGCCGTTCATATTTACCCGAGACGATGCCCGCAACCCTATCTTTAATATTAGAGTAGTAGCAGACATCAGCTGTGATATCGATGGGCCTGTCGCAACCACTTTACGTCCTTCCACTATTGCCGATCCCCTGTACGGCTACGACCCTTATCTGGAGCGTGAAGTAGACTTCATGGCCAATAATGCAGTCGGAGTGATGGCCGTGGATAACCTGCCTTGCGAGCTTCCAAAGGATGCCTCCGAGGACTTCGGAAGTGAACTCATAAAGAATGTAGTTCCGGCTTTATTCGAGGAAGATCCTACCAATATCATTGGCCGTGCATCCGAAACGGACCTCAAAGGAAACTTGACCGAAGAGTTCAGTTACTTGGAAGATTACGTCTTAGGCAGCGAGTAGATGTTATTCGTGCCGTAGGCACTGGTTATTCGCCTTCGGCGAGTCTATTCGTTTCACGAGTCGGTTCGCTTTCAGCGAGTCAGTTGGTTGCACGAGATAGTGTTGATCATATGCCCTGTAGCTCATCGCCCCTCAGCCCATTGTTCTGACGCTCACTCTCAAAACTAAGAACTAAGGATTCTTCAGTTGTTCAATGGTGCTGATCGGATCACTCGACTTGAATACCGTTGATCCGGCAACGAGAACATCAGCACCTGCAGCGATCAACTTCGGAGCATTTTCGACGGTAACTCCACCGTCGATTTCGATCAGGCTAGGGGCGTTTCGCTCGTTGATCATCGCCTTGAGTGATCGCACCTTGTCGTAGGTCCGTTCAATGAATTTTTGTCCTCCGAAACCCGGATTCACACTCATCATACAAACCAAGTCGATGTCTTCGATCGTATCCTCCAATACACTGACCGGGGTGTGCGGGCTCAAGGCGACACCCGCTTGCATTCCGGCGTTTTTAATCGCTTGTAGTGTGCGGTGTAGGTGAGTACTTGCTTCGTAGTGCACGGTTAAAATTCCGGCACCTACTTTTTTGAAGTCCTCGATATAGCGCTCGGGCTGAACGATCATCAAATGAACGTCGAGCGGCTTTTGAGCGTGCTCGTGAATAGCGGCAATTACCGGGAGGCCAAAGCTGATGTTCGGTACAAATACCCCGTCCATCACATCGAGGTGGAACCAGTCGGCTTTGCTGTTATTCACCAGTTCGCAGTCGCGCTGCAAATTGGCAAAATCAGCTGCTAAAATTGAAGAAGCAACAATGGGCATATCGGTAGGTATTGATCGTGGGGCAAAGATAAGCTTCTTAAAAAAAGAAAAGCGCCGACCGGTGGGTCGACGCTTCGTCATTGTTTTAGCTGAGGATTACCCCAGATACGTTTTTAGGATTTTGGATCTGCTGGTGTGTTTCAAGCGACGAATCGCTTTTTCTTTGATCTGACGAACCCGCTCGCGCGTAAGGTCAAAGGTTTCTCCGATCTCTTCCAAGGTCATCGGGTGCTGACCGCTCAACCCGAAGTAAAGGCGAATAACATCGGCCTCACGGGGTGTAAGCGTTGTTAAAGAACGCTCGATCTCCGTGCGGAGCGACTCGTTCAACAAGTCAGCGTCCGGATTCGGGCTCTCTGCGCTTCGCAATACGTCGTACAAGTTGCTATCTTCACCATCGACCAACGGTGCGTCCATAGAAACGTGACGGCCACTGTTACGCATGCTCTCCTTAACGTCGTTTTCACTCATTTCGAGCATGTTCCCGATCTCCTCGGCACTGGGTTGGCGCTCGTGCTCTTGCTCGAGCTGGGCATACGCCTTGTTGATCTTGTTGATGGAACCGATCTTGTTCAATGGCAAGCGAACGATACGGCTCTGCTCGGCCAATGCTTGAAGGATCGATTGACGGATCCACCATACGGCGTAGGAAATGAATTTAAATCCACGAGTTTCGTCGAAACGCTGCGCCGCTTTGATCAAACCTAAGTTTCCTTCGTTGATCAAATCGGGTAGGGTAAGACCTTGGTTTTGGTATTGTTTTGCCACCGATACGACAAATCGCAGGTTGGCTTTGGTCAGTTTTTCGAGGGCTCGTTGATCACCTTGCTTGATCTTTCTGGCGAGTTCTACTTCTTCTTCCGCCGTGATCAAATCTACTTTTCCGATCTCTTGCAGGTATTTGTCTAACGACGCCGTCTCTCTGTTGGTTACCTGCTTGGTGATCTTTAGCTGTCTCATACGCTATTCCTCCGTTTGTTTAAAACGAACTACGCCTCCTTATACGAGAAAAGGAGGCGTAGGGTTACATTATTGCAAAAAAATTATCCTTCCTGCTCAGCTTTTTGTTCTCCGCCGTAGCTTTCGTTACGCTCTGGCTTAGGGAACAATACCTTGCGAGAAAGGCGCATTTTGCCGCGATCATCGATCTCGAGCAACTTCACTTTCACTTGGTCACCTTCTTTCAATACGTCTTCTACGTTATCGATACGTTTCCAGTCGATCTCAGAAATGTGGAGGAGTCCGTCCGTTTTAGGCCCGATCTCAACGAATGCTCCGTAAGGCTGAATAGCTTTAACGGTACCCATGTAGATCTCACCGACAACGGGTTCCCAACAAATGCTCTTGATTCGTGAAACCGCTTCGTCGATTCCGGCTTGGTCGATACCGAGGATCTCCACGATACCTTTGTTGTCGACCTCCTCGATGGTGATCGTAGTACCTGTCTCTTCTTGCATTCCTTGGATGATTTTTCCACCTGGTCCGATCACGCCACCGATGTAATCTTTGTTGATCTCGAGGATAACGATCTTCGGTGCATTTGGCTTCAGCTCGGTGCGTGGCTCAGAAATGGTTTCCATCATCTTGTTCAAGATGTGTGCGCGACCATCCTTAGCTTGGTGCAAAGCTTTAACCAAGATCTCGGCATCCAGGCCTTTGATCTTGATGTCCATCTGACAGGCCGTAATACCTTCGGTAGTTCCGGTTACTTTGAAGTCCATATCACCGAGGAAATCCTCATCACCCAAAATGTCGCTCAGTACTGCGTACTTAGCGCTTTCTTGATCGGTGATCAATCCCATTGCAATACCGCTAACAGGTCTAGTAATCTTGATACCGGCATCCATAAGGGCCATGGTTCCCGCACAAACGGTAGCCATAGAGCTCGATCCGTTCGATTCGAGAATCTCAGATACCAAACGAACCGTATATGGGTTATCGGCCGGAATCATTGGTTCCAACGCCCGTTGAGCTAAGTTACCGTGACCTACTTCACGACGGCTTGATCCGCGAATCGGACGCGCCTCTCCGGTACTAAACGGAGGGAAGTTGTAGTGCAGGTAAAAACGCTCAGAACCTTGGAAGGTTACGTTATCGATTCGATTTTCATCGAGTTTGGTTCCCAATGTCGCCGTGGTCAAAGACTGAGTTTCACCGCGAGTGAAAAGAGCGGACCCGTGTGCGCTTGGCAAGTAATCGATCTCTGTCCAGATAGGGCGAACTTCTGTGGTCTTTCGACCGTCCAAACGAATGCCTTCGTTCAAGACCATGTCGCGAACGGCTTTCTTTTCGGTCTCTTTCCAGTACTTACCGATCAATGCTCCTTTCTCTTCAAGCTCCTCTTCGCTGAACTGTGCTTTTAGCTCGTCTTTGATTTCACCGAATCCGACCGAACGATCGTGCTTAGGCAATGCCTGTTTTGCGATTGCGTAAACTTTGTCGTAGCAGAAATCAGCTACTTTCTTGCGAAGATCTTCGTCCTCAGTTTCCGGCTCGTACTCGCGTTTTTCGGTAGTTCCAACCTTTCCGGCAAGTTCGTCCATAGCCTCACACATGTTGATGATGGTCTTGTGTGCAAACATGATGGCATCGGCCATTTCTTCTTCCGAAACCTCTTTCATTTCACCTTCGACCATGACGATACTGTCTTTAGTACCACCTACCATGAGGTCGATGTCGGCTTTCTCGGTCTCCTCCTTGGATGGATTGATCACGAATTCGTCGTCGATACGCGCTACGCGCACCTCAGACATTGGTCCTTCCATGGGAATATCAGATACGGCGATCGCCGCTCCAGCTGCAAGTCCGGCCAATGCGTCGGGCTGAACTTCGCTATCGTGTGACATCAACTGGATCATTACCTGCGTCTCCGCGTGGTAATCTTTCGGGAAGAGTGGGCGCAAGGCGCGATCGACCAGTCGCATGATCAAAATTTCTTCATCTGACGGACGTCCTTCGCGTTTGAAGAATCCGCCAGGTACGCGACCTGCGGCCGCAAATTTTTCACGGTAATCTACCGTCAGCGGCAAAAAGTCTACGTCCGCTTGTTCGTAGTTCGATACAGCAGTTGCGAGCAACATGGTGTCGCCCATGCGTACCACAACAGATCCGTGGGCTTGCTTGGCGAGCACTCCGGTCTCGATGGTGATTTCCCTTCCGTCGGGAAGTGTGATGGATTGTTTGATTCCTTCAGGTCTCATGTGTGTAAATGTATGTGTGTAAAAATGTATGTGTATGCGCGTGAATAAAGGTCCCGGGCCGATTAGCTTTTTCTACCGAAACCCCAAAAGTGCCGGGAAGATACAGCTATATACGCGAAAAGACAATTCGTGTAAAATTGCCTTTTTCTTTCGCGTTATTTTCCTGTGCTTACTTACGTAAACCGAGATCCTTAACGATGGCGCGGTAACGCTCGATATCGATCTGCTTCAAGTAGTTCAACAACTTGCGTCGCTTACCTACCATAATGATCAGTGAACGTTGTGTATTGTAGTCCTTGCGGTTGCTTTTCAAATGCTCCGTCAAGGCACTAATGCGCTTCGTGAACACGGCAATCTGTGCTTCGGTGTTTCCTGTGTCACCTTCGCCCTTACCGTATTTGGCGTAAATTTCTTTCTTTTCTTCCGGCGTAATCGTCATAAAACTACAGAGATAGAGTTTTTTTTACTATACTTCTATTTCAAGCCGCAAATGTACAAACTAAATTTCATAAATCGGTAATACCGTGCCCAATTCTTTAAATCTCCACGCGTTGCATACCGGGATTCAGGCTACCTACGCAGCCCATTCCGTTTTCCACATTGTTATGAATTAGAACGGGTTGCGCAAACGGATCACCGTTGTTCCATTGCTGAAGCAAGCTGCTGTAGCGGAACAAATAGTAGTCACGAGTAAGCGACTTGAGCCGTACGCGGATATGCGTTTTGTCTTGAACGGTCCACCAGTCGGCATACATCTTGACACGGAACCGATACGTGCCATCTGCAAAATGCTCGTCCGTGAAATACGCCTCCCCGTCGAAATACTCATTCGGATCGGTGGGGTCGTAGTACGATTCGGGCGTTTGTAAAAATGGATCAGTCGACGCGAACCAAATGGGCTCCGGAGAAGTTCCGCCGGCCTGCGATTCCCAAATGAGATCCAGCACGAAGTAATCTTCACCGGGATCGTCCTGTACTTCGATCTCCAATATCCATTCAATGCTCGAAGTATCGACCAGTGTCGCCGTGAAAGTGGGCTCGCTTTCCGGCATCCGAGTGAATGATCGAACCCCCTCGAGCTCCGGATGCTCCACTTCGAAACGGTACGATGCTCCCGCCTCGACCGTCTCGAATAGGTAGTAATTCCCATTGTTATTCACCAGGTCCTCCTGCATTTCTCCGGCAAAAACTCCGTCCTTATACACTTTAATGGTTGCGCCCTCAACGGGCGGATAGTCACCTCCGTTCGTATTTATGAGGATGTTCTGGCTTTTCGTCAACTCCACCTGTAGAAGCTCGCCCGGGTATAAAAAGGAGTACATGACGATGCGCGTACGCGCATTCTCAGGATCAAAAGGGATTTCTTTTTCACATCCGGCCGTTGAGGCCGCAATCAGAAGAATGAGAAGGTAAGTGATCTTTTTCATGGGTCAGAATTTCAGGTTGTAACTGACGTACGGCATGAGCGGGAACAGGCTGACCTGGTACAGTTCGTTGGTGTCGTCGTTGTTTTTATCGGCAAAGTAGAGATAGAATGGATTTTGTCGGTTGTAAAGGTTATACACGCCGAAGCTTTAAGTGCGCAAGGCGCCATTGTCGTAGTACTTTCTGGTGTTGTAGCTGATGTCGAGCCGGTGATAGGCGGGCATTCGGAAGCCGTTGCGCTCGTCGTAGAAGTTGAGGTCGCCCCGGTATCCGTAGGGGTTATTGTCGAACGGTTCATCGGGCGAACCGAATGTGGCAATGGGTAAACTAACGGCGTTTCCTGTTCCGTAGACCCAGACCAATCCGATGTCCTTGAGTTCGTTGAATTCATAGGTTCCGGCAAAACTGATATCGTGTCGACGGTCGAATCGACAGGGGAAGGGATCGCCGCCGTTGAGGTTGTCGAACTGTCTCCAGCTCCAGCTCAAAGTGTAGCCCAGCCATCCTGTGAACTTGCCGAATTTCCTTTGGATAAAGAGCTCTACTCCATAGGCCGTACCGTCTCCGACTTCGATCTGCTCCTCCCAATCGGCACCGGAGGCAAAACTTGCGCCGTCCTTGTACTCAATGACGTTCTGCATCTCTTTGTAATATCCTTCGAGGGAAACCTCGAATTCATTGTTGAAGGTATAGGCGAAACCAGCGGCAAACTGCTGACTGAACCGGGGCTTTACCCGCTCGGTCGAGGGTAGCCAAAGATCGGTCGGCAACCCTATGCCGGCATTACTGAGCAAGTGGATATACTGTGCCATTTGAGCGTAACTGGCCTTGAAAGAAAGGGCATCGGTGATCAGATATCGACCCGATATTCGCGGTTGCAAACTCGTGTAATGCTCTCCTTGGGTCGTGAAACCGGAGAAGTGCAATCCGACATTTGCCTTGAGTCTTTTCGATAGTTCCCGGTCATCCTCGGCGTACAGGAAATACTCATTCGCAAAGATGCTGTTGCCGCCGGTTTCCACGCTTTGTTTCTCGGATCCTTCCTTGGCTTGAAAAAGGTTTACGCCCGGATTAAAAGCGTGGTATTTGAAGTCGGCCCCAACGCGTATGTAGTGATTCGTATTCGGGATGAAATCGAGATCGTACTTCGCCGCCCAGTCCCGAATGCCCGAAGAGTATTCGTAGGCGTATTCGAATTGCTCGCCATCGTCGGTCCATTTTTCCTCATAGCCAACAGCCATTTCGTAATTGGAGTAGGTGAGGGTAACATTAGAAAAAAGGCGGTCGGTGACTTGCCAGTTCCATCGAAGGGCGCTAGTGAGGTTGCCCCATTGAAGTCCGGCTTTAAAGATGTCGCCGTCGCCATCATTTTGGTTGTTGTAGGCCCGATCTTTTCCAAAATAGACACCGGCGAAGATGCGGTTTTCCCGATCGATCTTGTGGTTCACCTTCGCGTTTACATCGTGAAAAAAGTATCCGGCCGAAACATCTTCTACCGCAATGAGTACGGGCTGGATCAAAGCATCGATGTAAGTCCGGCGTGCAGAGATCATGTATGACGTTGTATCTCGCTTGATCGGGCCTTGCACTGCGATCTTCGTTGCAATGAATCCAACGCTCAGGTCTCCTTCAAATTCGCGCATGTTTCCCTCTTTCATTCGCACATCGATCACCGAAGACAGCCGTCCTCCGTATCGGGCAGGGAAACCGCTCTTCATGATCGACACGTTGCTGATAGCATCCGGATTGAACACGCTGAAGAATCCAAAGAGGTGGTTGGCGTTGTACACGGGAACTCCGTCCAACAAGATCAAGTTCTGATCGGGGCTTCCCCCGCGCACAAAAAGTCCGCCGGTACCTTCATTACCGCTCTGAATTCCGGGAAGCAATTGAGCCGTTTTCAATATGTCCCGTTCTCCCATGAATACCGGAAGCTTGTTTACGGCCTCCATCGGTAGGTCGATCGTGCTCATTTGGGTCTGCTCTTGAATCTGCGTCGTTACTTTCTCGACCAACTCCACCTCCATGAGCTCCATGCCCTTGAGTGAAACATCGATGCGGACATCCTTATTCAATTCTACCTCCACTGCATAGGGCTCGTAGCCTACAAAGGAGTACACGATCTCGTATATTCCCGCCGGAAGGGAAAGGCTGTAAAACCCATAAGTATTGGTTGTGGTGCCTTTTTCGAGGCCGGGCTCAAAAACACCGGCGCCTATCATGGTCTCCCCGCTATAGGAGTCAGTAACGGTTCCGCTGATCGTGAATCGCTGTTGAGCGATCGACGCGATCGAAAAGAGGATCAAAGCGATCGATAGAGCTTAGTGTTTCATTTATATGCTCGACTTTATGTAAGTTTCATAACGCTGAGTCCGCTTCTTTCTTACTATACGTGTAGGAGTTCGTTGTGGTTAGCCACAAAAAAACCGGAGTCTTTAGCGGACTCCAGGTTGGTTTCAAGAACTGTGCCTTAATTAGTTGGCTAACAGCTTTAAGAATTGTGAAAGCTTCTTTTTCAGCTCTTTACGGTTAACAATGAAGTCTAAAAATCCGTGTTCCAATACGAATTCTGAGGTTTGGAACCCATCCGGCAAATCTTTTCCGATGGTTTCACGTACAATGCGTGGGCCTGCAAATCCGATCAAAGCACCGGGCTCCGCTATGTTGATATCACCAAGCATAGCGTACGATGCGGTTACTCCACCCGTCGTTGGATCGGTCAAAAGGCTAATGTAAGGAACACCGGCCTCGTCGAGTTCGGCTAGCTTCGCAGAAGTCTTGGCCAACTGCATGAGCGAGAACGCCGCTTCCATCATTCGGGCTCCGCCCGATTTGCTGATCATCAGGAACGGGATCTCGTTTTTAATGCTGTGGTCGATAGCCTTGGCGATCTTCTCACCCACTACTGATCCCATTGATCCGCCAATAAAGCTAAAGTCCATAGAGCCGATCACGATATCGTGTCCATCGAGCTTCCCAACTGCGATCCTTACGGCATCGTTGAGTTTGGTCTTTTCGATGGTGGCCTTGAGTCGATCCTTGTACTTCTTTGTATCTACGAAACTCAATGGATCGGCAGACTTCATGTCTTTATCCAGCTCTTCGTAATTGCCCTCGTCAAAGAGTATTTGAAAATACTCGTTCGATCCAATCCGTACGTGGTACCCGTCTTCGGGCGACACATACAAGTTGGCCTTTAGTTCATCCGTGTCGATGATCTTGCCACTTGGAGTCTTGTACCACAAGCCTTTGGGCGTGTCCTTCTTTTCTTGGGTCGGGGTGGTGATTCCCTTTTCTTTCCTTTGAAACCAAGTCATAAACTAGGGTTTAAGCGATGGTGATTTCGTTGGCAAGGTAAACATCCTGAACCGTGTTCAAAAGTTTCACTCCTTCGTCCATCGGACGTTGGAATGCTTTACGGCCCAAAATTAGTCCCTGACCGCCGGCGCGTTTGTTAATTACAGCGGTCACCACAGCGTCTTGCATGTCATTGCTGCCAGAGCCTCCGCCCGAATTGATGAGACCTTGACGCCCCATGTAGCAATTGGCCACTTGATAGCGCGTAAGGTCGATCGGGTGATCAGAGGTTAGCTCCGAGTATACCTTTGGATGAGTCTTACCGAACTTCACGGCATTGAAACCTCCATTGGTGGTGGGGAGCTTTTGCTTGATGATATCGGCTTGAATGGTCACTCCAATGTGGTTGGCCTGACTTTGTAGGTCAGCCGCAGTATGATAATCTTCATCTGCCGTTTTAAAGGCGGCGTTTCTCGTATAACACCAGAGAATAGTGGCCATTCCTAAATCATGTACGCGTTCAAAGGCAGCTGCCACTTCTTGAAGCTGCCGGTCCATTTCCGGAGCACCGAAGTAAATGGTTGCACCAACAGCAACGGCACCCATGTTCCAGGCTTCTTCGACACTACCGTACATGATTTGATCCGTGGTGTTCGGATAGCTCAATAACTCGTTGTGGTTGATCTTTACGATGAATGGAATTTTGTGGGCATACTTTCGAGAAACGCTCGCCAAGACTCCAAAAGTTGATGCCACACCGTTACAGCCGGCTTCAATGGCCAGTTTTACAATGTTCTCAGGATCGAAGTAAATGGGGTTAGGTGCGAACGATGCACCGGCAGAATGCTCAATTCCTTGATCTACGGGCAGAATACTCAAATATCCGCTGCCGCCAAGTCTACCGTGATCGTACAGTGATTGAAGACTTCGCATGGTCTGATTCGAGCGATTTCCACTCGTGAAAATTCGGTCGACAAAATCCGCTCCCGGTTGGTGTAAGTGGTCTTTGGAGATAGTTTTGGACTCGTGCTCAAGCAAATAATCGGCTTGATCGGCCAAGATAGAGGCAATGTTATCGAAAGCCATTTTATGAAGGTTTAAGTTCGTTCGTCAGGTTGTTCCAATGGTACGCAATATAGCAATTGGAGGCTTTTTAGAAGGGGTATCCGATTCCGAAGTTCCAAACAGCTCTGCCGAATCGAAGCTGATCCCAGGTCCAGTAGTTGCCATTCGGCCGTGAGGGCTGCCCGATCTTGAATCCGGCGTCCAATCGAAAAACGAAAAACCCAAAATCGTACCGCAATCCCGCTCCCGCACCAATGGCGAGCTCCTCGTAGAATCGATCGAATCGGAATGCGGTGTTATACCGGTCTTCGATGGGATCCAAGGTCCATATGTTTCCTACGTCGGCAAAAAGCGCCCCATTTAAATCTCCCAGAATCGAAAAGCGATATTCGTAGGTCGCCATGATCTTGATATCTCCGGTGTTCACATCGAACCCCGTTGTATCGCCTCCGGGTCCAAGTGTATACGCCACCCATCCGCGGTTGTCGTTGGCACCACCCGCAAAGAACTGTTTCTCGAAAGGAACCACGCTGCTGTTGCCATATGGCAGGGCAATGCCACCATTGATCCTGAACTCGAATCGCCGCGAATCCAATACGGGTTGATAATGCCGAAAATCGAGGTCCACTTTTACGTATTGAGCAAAGGGGTTTCCGAATAATTCGTACTGCCCATCCTCATTTGGTGTCCATGACGACGCCCGGGCTATACCATTGAATATGTTTCCGGCCAATTCAATATGACCTCTGAAAAATTGATAATCGCGCCTAGGAGCTGTTAGGCTTTGGTCGTTGTACAGGAAGGTGTAACCAATGGTCGGAATAAAGGCGTCTTGGAAACCTGTTCTGATCCGGTTTCCATCGATGTTACTGGAATCCCGGATCTCAGTCAGTTTTACGAAATTAAAATCCGCCAATTCGAATTTATGACGCTTGGCCACACTCTCATCAAAGGTGTAGTGTAAGCCAAAATTCAAAATGGAGCGATTGAAATCGACCCGTATTTGCTGATTGTAACTGGCGTTGATATCGGTTTGAGGCTGATAGCGCTTGGGCATCCAACCCTCAGTGTCGAAAGGGAGCAAGAAGTAGGGAAGGTGCAAGGTTGTACCTACTCCGTATTGGATGGTATTGAATACCCCACTGGCATCAGAGCTCACCTGCTGTGCTTCCAAAGCACCGTTCAACCTCACTTCGAGGATTTGGCCTCCGTGAAAAATGTTTCGATTGCGATAGAAGATGGATCCACCCGCACCAAAGTTTCCAGAAGTATGTGTTCCCTCGAGTTCGAGACCGAGCGATTGTTTCTTGAATGGACTCAGGAGTACATAGGCGTCGAGCCAGTGACTCGCACTATCACCCTCAACGGGAACAAAATCCACATTCACACCGGCAAAGACCTTGAGGTTGATCAGGTGGTGATAACTGCGTGTAACGTCCGATTGCTTGTATCGATCACCCGGTTCTATCAGTATCGCATCGGTAGCTAATCGGGGCCTAAAACTCAATTCATCGTTGAAGAAGAAACGGTAACCCAAATACGTAGACAAGGTGTCGCCAAAGTCTTTATTGGGGTCGTAGCGATAAACTATGTTGACATCGCGAAGGTTAAATCGAGTGTGTTCGAAATAACGAATGGAGTCGCCCTCCTGAACGGGCTTGTTCTCAATGCCCATGGTGATGTCCACGAAGTTACCGGGGAGTGCACTATCGATCTCGAAATAGATGAACTCTTTGGAAAAATCGTAAAAGCCTCGCTCGCGAAAAAGTTCGGTTAATCTGCCGCGCTCCTGATCCAGCACTTTGGCATTGTATTGATCCCAGGACTTAAAGCCCAGTTGATTCATTTGCGCCGTAACGACCTCTTCGAGCTCGGGCGAATTCATTTGATAATCGATATTCCGTATGAAGTAAGGTTTCTTTTTCTTCACGGTGAAGTACACCTTGGCCCGCTTCCGATCATTGCACTCGACCTTGTAATCGGCTACGGCATCGAAATACCCCTTGTTAAAATAGTAGCGACTGAGCTGCTCTGAACTTTTTCTCAGGTTGGTGGAGTCGATCACGGCCGGACCGTCACCAAGGCCAGAAACCCAATGGCCAAAGCCCTTTTCCGCTTCGGGATCCCCCGCATTGTACAGCAACAAGTACAAAGGAACACCCAGCAATCGGCGATTCGGCGTAATACGCAAATAGCTGTATTCTTTTCCACTTCTCAATCGCGTGCTGTCGACCGTTACCTCATTCGTCATGAGCATGTGCTCATCGTCATCGACGTACTTGGTCACCTTGCACGACGAAAGTACAAGGGTGCTCCCAATCAAGAGGCATACGAGTCGAAAGAGCTTGTTCAAGTGCACGGTTTCTATTTGCTAACTTCGCAAAATTATCATTCTTCGCTGCATGCTCACACGCGCTCAAAAGAAATACCTGCGTTCCCTGCAACTAAAGAAATTCAGGCAGCGGTTCGGAAAATTCGTCGCCGAAACACCCAAGGTCGTGGAAGAGCTAATGAATTCTCCACTTCGGATTGACGAAATCTTTGCTCTCACTAGTTACGAACTCAAAAAGCAGGCCGCAACGCTCGTTTCTGACAAAGACCTCGAAATGATCAGCGGACTCAAAGTGCCGAATCAAGTTCTCGCGGTGGTGCAAATCCCGCCGCAGGCGGAAATCGAATGGAACGTCCCCATGATCCTCGCGCTTGACGGGGTGCGCGATCCGGGAAATCTTGGCACCATTTTACGACTGGCCGAATGGTTTGGTTTGCGACAGGTGATCCTGAGCTCCGATTGTGCTGAGCCGTGGAACCCCAAGGTGGTGCAAAGCGCAATGGGCAGCCTCTTCCGCATGCAACTTATCGAGCGAGCAATACCCGATTTCCTCGATGAAGCCAAGGCTCGTTCTTTTGCGACCGTTGGCGCCGAAATGGACGGCGCAAAAGTGGCGCAGTTCACCGTGCCGGATCACACGGTGTTGGTGATGGGTTCAGAATCTCACGGCCTACGGCCCGATGTGCAAACACGCGTATCGCACCGAGTTAAGATTCCAAAGGTTGATCCGAATGCACCGATCGACAGCCTGAATGTCGGGGTTGCGGCCGGAATCCTGCTCTCGCATTTGACCCGTTAAACGGTCTTTTTCTTGGTCAAGACGTTGGCCAGTACTCCCGACAAGATCAAGATAATTCCGAAAATGGATTGCCGGGTGTAGGTTTCGCCGAAAATGAAGAAGCCGTAGAGCAAAGCGTAGATCGCTCCCAGGTATTTCAACGAGGTCACCTTATTCGCAGCATCGGCCTGCAAGGCCTTGGTCGTATTCACCTGCCCGATTTGAGTAAAGACTCCCATGCCCAACAGAATGAGCCAATCCCAGCCAGTCGGCGTCACTCAGTTGAAAATGCTCAATACCGCCATGATGGGCGTGGCGATCAAGGGAAAGTAAAACACCACCACAACGGGATGATCCGTCCCTCGAACCTTGCGAATGGCATTGTAGGCCAATCCGGCGAAAAAGGCGCTTCCCAAGCCCAACATCATGTACAACAAGTTGATTCCGGGGTCGAAACGCTTTAATACCACGACACCGGCGATCGACAGGCCGAAGAACAGCCATTGAATACTGGCCATGCGTTCCTTCAAAATGAAAATGGCGAAGATCGAGGTGAACAGGGGCGACAAGTACTGAATCGTTACTGCCGAGGCCAACGGCATGTTTTGTAAAGTTTAGAAGAACATGCTCAAGGCGGTGATACCGAATAGCCCGCGCAGTACCAACCATTTTTTATTGTTTCCCCAGGGCGATACTCCAATTCTCTGAAGGTAAACCAAGGAAAGGACCAACGAAATAAGACTTCTGAAAAGTACGAGCTCAGTGGCCGGTAAGTGGGGAAGGAACTTTACGCACAGCTGCATCAGACTGAACGCAAAGGTGCTGAGCAGCATGTAGCGAATACCTTTAGAAGTCATAGTAGACCAACCGAAGATAGAGGGCACTGTTCATGTTGCGCTCTTTGTAATCGCCCAATCGAACTTGGGTATTGTACACGTTCCATCCGATGTCGGCCGAAAAGGCCGCATTCAACCGCAATTTCACCCCCGGGGTAAACATCCACCCTAGGCCCATTCCACCTTGAGGCATGTTCACGTTCTCGTTTAAACCCTGATTGAATATAGTGTAGGTGCGGTTACCGAATTTCACTTTGTTCGTTTTTACTTCGGTGTAGAGAAAGTCGATACCCGCGCTCACGAATGGCTGCACAGCACTCGAATTCTTCACGACATACGCGAATCCCAGATCAGCGTGAACCCGGCTTTCCTCTCCCCAGATCTCCTCCGGCTCAATGCGCTGTTCCATGACCGGCCCCGTAAAATCTTCCACCTGCACGGCCACGTAACCGCCCGATACCAGCTGAGCCGTATTGAAGTCCAGAAAAACACCCATGGTCTCGGTCCAGAAATACTGCAGGTTTACACCGAACATCATAGGCCGATCGTACCGCATATCGAGCGGCAAACTGTTTCCGTCGAGGTACCAGTCGTTCCCATTATACTGATCCCGAATTTCCGCATAGGTATTCGGATTGTTGTACAAGTTCATGATGGAATTGGGCTCGTTCGGACTCCCGTTGTAGTAGTTGGCCGTGGCCGGATTGGCAAAGTATACCCCAATGTTCAACGCGTAGCTCATGCCCAGATGCGAAAGCGGAACCTCGCCCTGTTGCGGTTCGCGCTCTTGCTGCTGCGCATCTTCTTCTTCCGTATTCCAGTCGATTTGGGCCTGTGCCTGCGGTACGATGAACAACACCGCCAGTATTAGGGCCAATGGTCTCATTACTCGAACTGAAAGCTTATGAGGACACAGCGCGTGGTCAAATCGACCACACCCTCAGTATAGATGGTGTCGTCGGGAACCACCATATTCCGCATTCCCGTAACGGCTTTGATCTGCGGACTAAACTTGAAGAAATCGAAATAGATATCGATCCCAAAACCGAATTCGTAGGCCAGATCGAAACGCTTAATGCGAAACAACCTCGGATCCTCAACCAATTCCTGACTCGCCATGTCGATCATGTACTTAGCACCTCCCATAAGATAGGGACGAGCATTTCCGACTCGCTTTCCACGCACCTTGAGATATAGTGGAAACTCGATGAAGGTCGACTCTACCGACCTCTTGGGTTGGTAAAAATCGCCCAATTGGTCGTTGAATACGTCAAAGACCATGTCGCGCTGGGTATAGCTGATGCCCGGGGTAAAACGCAGATTGAGCCAATTGGTCAGCCGAAGGTCCGAGATCAGTAACAAGGTAAATCCGGGTGTTGCTATACAATCAATACTGTACAGTGTATTTTGATTGTCCTGAATGTTCTGCAAGGTCTCGGCCGGATCGATGTGAAAATCGTAATAATTGATGCCTAACTCGAAACCGAAGTGAATGGTCTTGAAGTCGTATTTCGGAGAGCGCAACTGGCGGGTCTCGTAGTTGTATAATTCCTGCGCAGTCGCCCATCCACCCGCTAGGGTGAGAACCAATAAAAGGATTGTATGTCGAAAGCGTAGCATCATGTGGGTCAACGACCTATTTTTCTCTTTTATTTTGTGCCTGTGTAAATACTCGCGATCCCGAAGGTTTGTGGCCATACCGATGTTTCGCGGTAGCCGAGGCGATCTAGTACATCGGTGAAGTCGGTGCCGTACGGAAATGCCTCGACCGAGTCGGGCAAGTAAGTGTACGCGCGCGAATCTTTACTGACAATGCGGCCTACGGCCGGAAGTATGCGTTTGCTGTAAAAGCCGAACAGCTGCTTCATGGGGAACTTTTCGGGTTGGCTAAACTCCAGAATGATGACCTTGCCACCCGGTTTGGTGACTCGAAGCATTTCGGCCAGTCCTTTTTCCAGGTTTTCGTAGTTGCGCACGCCGAAACTCACGGTGAGTACATCAAAGTGATCGTCGTCGAAAGGTAGATTCTCTGAATCGCCCAAGCTCAAGGTAATGAGTTCTTCGAGGCCTTTCTTGGCCACCTTTGCTCGGCCCTGTGCCAGCATTCCTTCCGAGATGTCCATTCCCACGATCTCTGTGGGTTGAGTCGCGCGCAGGGCAATGACCTGGTCGGCCGTTCCGGTCGCAAGGTCCAGAATACGTTCAGGTTGCTCGGCTTTTGCGAGCTTTACGACATTGCGTCGCCAGCCTTTGTCGATGCCCAACGACAAAAAGTGATTCAGGAAATCGTACCGCTTGGAAATGTTGTTGAACATCTCGGCGACTTGCTCCTTTTTCGACTTGTCGGTGGCTCCGTACGGTGTTACTTGTTCGAGCTTCTCCATTTTCGCGTGCAAAGTACGAACTATTCAAGGTCTTTCTCTAGCAAACTGTTCACGAACAGGATGTTTCCGAGGTCATCGTATCCGTCGAACACCTGTGTGCCGAGGTTCATGAGGTGCCTGCTTTGGTATCCGATCATGGTCAAATCGGCTTTGGCCGAGTGCTCATTGATGAAATCCTTCACCGGGCGATCGCTGTCTTTTTCAATGAGTCGAACGTTCGAAGGCGATACCGGTAATTGACCTTCGCGAATGTTATTCTGGAGGTGCTCGGCCGTTTCGTTCCGTTTGCCCGGTTCGTATAGGGTGTAGATCTCTATTTCGCCATCTTTCCAATCGGGGTGCCCCAAAGTGATGTACGCCAACAGAATCATAAGCGTAGCGTTGTCGTAATCCCGGAACCCGGCCCACAGGTGGATCTTCTTCCGGCTTCCGAAGCCTCTATAATTCGTTGCCAGTAGTGCCACATCGAACTCGGTGGCCTTGAGCATGCCGTAGTTGTTCACGATCTGGTTTACCTGCTCTTCATTATTTCGCGGAAATTCAAAGAGGATGAGGTTGTGGCCTTTACCTGAAATTCCGTTGAGCTGGATTACCTGGGCTAGGGCACTGGTGTAGCTCGGACTTACGATGGTGTCCATGACTACCCTACTTTTATTTCCTTCGGCCAAATGAAGGAGTTTTCTCATGACCTCTTGAGTCTTTTGGTGAGTTTCCGCCGACAAATACCCCTTGACATAGTGGATATAGGTTCCGAATCCGTATTTCAAGGACCACCAACGCAGGAGGTCAAAGGCATCGCGTCTTTCAAAGGTTTGATCTGAGATCACCACAGCGATGGGTCGCCAGTAGGCATCGGGATTGTTGTAGTCCTTTTTTTGAACGTAGACCCGGAGCCCTCTACTCCACTGAAAGATTACTCCGCGAAACAACTTCACAAGCCCCCCCGGGTGCTGTTGTACCTCGATATATAGAGGTAAATGACGCCCATAAGCGCTAGAGACAATAAGGCATATGGGGCATTCATTTTGAACATGTCTAAAACAGTTTAGGAGACTTAAATTTAGAAGATTATGTCAAAGAGAAGAACGTTTACCAAGGAGAAGAAGCTCGAGAAAGCTGATGGCCCCGTAGGTCACCATAAAGAACATAGAGATCACCTCGGCCACGAAATTTATATCGCCCACGCTCACAAATATAAAGGCGATCAGGCAGGTAATGATGCTGCCGTTGATGGGCTCGTTATCCTTCTTTTTTCCTTTGGCGGTCCAGCGATTGGCCCTGTTTCCGGGGAAAATTCCATCCAAGCCCAAGGCCTGAAGAGTTCGCGGTGCTACCATGATCGACCCTAAAGCCGAGGATATAGCCGCACAAGCCAGTCCGATCGGTATTATCGGTCCCCATATGGCAATTTGCGACATAATGAGTTGATCGTTCGCCAAGTCATCTAGCGGTACGGAAATCACCAGTTTGAAGGCAACGGCGATGTAGATCGCAATTCCTACGAATGTTGCCCAAAGCGTTCCTTTTGGAATGGCTTTCTTGGGATCCTTTAGATCTCCCGAAAGGCCGAGCCCGGCCGCAATCCCCGTAAATGCAGGGAAAATGATGGTGAATACGTAAAAGAACGCGTTCGGATTATCAGTTTTGGCCAGGAAATCGACTTCTTCGAAGGGCATATCGGTAGTACCGGCAAAGAACATCACCAATGAAGTAAACAATACAGCAACCGCGATATACAGGGCTTTGATACCGATATTCGCGCCTTTGGTCAGCATCAACAAGGTCGGAAGTGTCATACTGGCAAATCCGAGGGCCGACTTGTTGTGCATGATTTCGATCCACCACGTATTGCCGTATTCCTGCGATAGGAAATTCGCGAGGGGCTCTAGTGATTCTACGAAGGCAATTACGTAAAAAGCAACGCTAATGGCCTGACTCAAAAATAAAGCGATTCCGATCGCGGCACCGATATTGAGTCCGAAGCTTCGACTAATGATATAGTACGCACCGCCACCTTCGACCTTGATGTTGGTGGCTGTCTCGGCAACGGCCAAAGCGGTAGGGAGGGTTACGATATGTCCGATCACGATGATCGCAATGGTCCCGATGAAACCTGTATGACCTACGGCATAGCCGAACCTCAGGAATAGGATGGCTCCGAGAATCGTCGATATCGCCGTTAAAAAAACGGGTAGGGTTCCAAGCTTCCTGTTGTGCGGAGCGAGTTACTCATTATCCGACGATCAAATTGGCATTAGGGTATTTGTATTCAGTTGAACCCACGCGGGAACTCAAGGCAAAAGCCAAGGTCAAGGTACCGACCCTTCCGACGAACATAGAGATCATTACGATTGCTTTACCGGCCGTGCCGAGGTCCGCTGTTAACCCGGTTGAGAGTCCAACCGTGGCAAATGCGCTCACCTCTTCAAAGACCAAAGCTAAGATACTGTGGTCGGGTTCGGCTATCGACAACGCGAAAACGCACAGGAATACGAACGTTGCCGAAAATAGGAATATGGAATATGCCTTGCTCAAGGTTTCCTGATGAATGGTGTGTTTGAATACATCTACGTTCTTTTTACCGCGGATCGTGGCCCATGCCGCCAAGAATATCGCAGCAAAAGTGGAGGTTTTGATACCTCCACCGGTAGATCCGCTCGACGCCCCAATGAACATCAAGAAAATGAATAGGATCAGCGTTGGAACGGCGAGTTGTCCTATGTCTACGGTATTAAAACCTGCAGTACGAGTAGTCACACTTTGAAATACCGACGAGATGACGCGTTCGCCGAAATTCATCGCCTCGAGGGTGCCATTTCTTTCGAGAATAAAGAAACCCACCGCTCCGACTGCGATCAATGCAATAGAGCTGTAAATGGCGATCTTTGTGGCAATGGAATAGGTTTTCCAGGGCTGCCGTACTCTTTCCTGCATACGTCGCAGGCCCCAAATGTCGCGAATGACGGGAAATCCGAGTCCACCGAAAAACACGAGAATGGCAATTACGATGTGCAGTAAATATCCGTTCCGCACCATTTCTTCGTACAAGCCATTTGACATGAGGCTGAATCCGGCATTATTGAATGCTGAAATTGAATGGAAAACGCTATAAAAGAATCGATCGCCAAAATGGGTGAATTCCATTTTTGGGCTCCACAACATAAAGATCAAAAAGCTACCAACGAGTTCTGCCGTAAAACTGAAGAGAAAGATCTGCCTAAGTAATCCACGTCCTTCCGTGAGCCCGTCCGCGGACACCGAATCTTGGAACATACTCCGGTGGCGAAGTCCGATGCCCTTTCTTGAAAAGAGGGCGATGAAGGTGGCAAAGGAAATGATGTTCAGTCCGCCCAGCTGTATCAAGAACATGATGATGATTTGACCTTTGGTGGTAAAAAAAGTCGCAGTATCAACGACGATCAGCCCCGTAACGCAACTCGCGCTAATGGATGTAAAGAGCGCATCGATAAAAGGCATGGATTTTCCGGTGACATTCATTTCGGGGAGGCTCAATATAGCGCAGCCCAAAGTGATCAACACCAAAAAGCTCATGAGCAGCATGGTGGGCGGACGAAGCCGAATGGCGTTAAAAACCGTAGTGGCTTTGGTAAGTTCGATGCCAACGATGAACAGGAAATAGACCTGAATGAACAGCACGTAAAAACTGGTAAGATTTTCGAAGCCGACTTCCGTTCCGATCCACCGAACGAGCTGAAAATCGAAGGCGAAGAGCGAAATGGAGTTTATGAAGATCAAGGCCATGAGTACCCCTTCGAACCACGTTTCACGCAGGTAATCGCTCGGCTGAAAACTGTAGATGAATCCGAGGAGGTACTTGACAAAGTAAAACCCGAAACTGCCTCGGATGACCATCACCACGAACGATCGGGACGAGTCATCTTGCGGGTACCCAAAATAGTAAACGAGTACGCCGATAGCGAAAATTGAAACGGCCAAACTGACGTAGCTCAGTGCCCCCAGCACTTGTTCCCTGCTGTCGAAAAGAAAAATATTGACGCGCTCTCGGAAAGATCTTAATGACATAGCGTCTCAGGTAAGGTGTCGAAGTGCTTCTTCGCGCAGTTCCGAACGATCGATGGGCACCACGCCCACGTGCTCACAAACGAGTCCACCCGCTAAGTTAGCAAATCGGGCGACATCGCGGATTCCGACCCCTTGAGCGTACACGAGAGCCGCTGTACTGATGACCGAATCGCCGGCCCCGGAAACATCCACGATCTTGCGTTTGTACACCGGAAAGTGCAAATCTTCGCTATCGTTCTGAATGTGAACGCCGTGTTCGGAAAGGGTGCACAGAACACATCGCGCCGAGAGGCGCATACGCGTTTCTGAAATGGTTTTTTTTCTGATTTCGGCCTGCGCTGCCGCTGCGGCCGGATGCGCATCTTCGAGTCCTTCGATCAACTCCTTCCAATTGGGCTTGAACAGATCGACGTTTTTATAGGCCCAATAATTGTTCTTTTTGGGATCCACGGCCACCGGTATTTGATGTTGGTGTGCCAGTTCGACCACCGCATTGATGAGGTCCGGTGTCAGGAGTCCCTTGTTGTAGTCTTCGAAGATCATGACTTGGATATCGTGCTGCTTAAAGATCTTTTGAATGCGTTTGAGTACCAGGCTTACGGGAACGTCTTCGGTGCTCTCCTGATCGACCCGAAGAACGTGCTGATCGCCGCTGATGATGCGGGTCTTTACCGTGGTCGGGCGATCGTTCAGCGGTACGATTCCTTCCGTATTCAGCCCTCGTTGCTGCATCAGTTGGACAAAGAGATCGCCTCGAATGTCCTCACCAACCACGCTGCACAAAAAGGGAGTGGCACCGAGCGATTGTACATTGAGAGCCACATTCGCAGCTCCCCCGAGGCACTCTTCGCGCGAATCGACAGACACCACAGGAACGGGGGCCTCGGGCGACATGCGCTCGATGTGTCCCCACATGTAAGAATCGATCATGGCATCGCCGATCACGAGCACGTTTTGGTTCTTAAAGCCTTTTATAATGTTTTTTATTTGCTTCTCCGTCATTAGGATAGCTCTTCGATGGCCTTTTTGATGCGTTGAATGGCCTCGATCAAAACGTCTTCGGCCGCCGCGTAGCTCAGTCGCAAACATCCCGGAGCACCAAAAGCCTCGCCCGGTACGGTTGCTACATGTGCTTCGTCGAGCAGGTACATACTCAGGCCATTGGCGTCTTCTATGACTCGGTCGCCTTTTCTTTTGCCGAACACTCCTCGAACATCGGGGAAAAAGTAAAAGGCTCCTTTGGGGACGGGCGTTTTGAAACCGGGGATCTCGTTGAAGGGCGGTATCATTTTATCGCGCCGTGCCTTGAAGGCATCGCGCATTTCATGAGTTACTGAAGCGTCGGCACGCATGGCCGTCTCAGCAGCTTTTTGCGTAATGGAGCAGGTTGCGCTGGTCATCTGACCTTGCATTTTATCGCAGGCTTCAGCGATCCATTTGGCCGCGGCAATGTATCCAAAGCGCCATCCGGTCATGGCGAATCCCTTCGATAATCCATTTACCGTGATCACGCGATCGTAAATGCTCGGGTATGCTGCCAAACTCACTTGACCTTCTTCGGTGAAGTTGATGTGTTCGTAGATTTCATCGCTCATGATGTACACGTGCGGATGCTTTTCGAAGACCTTGACAATGGCGTCTACCTCTTTTTTCGAATAAACCGATCCGGTCGGATTACTGGGTGAATTGAACATGACCATTTTGGTCTTGGGGGTTATAGCCGTATCAATTTGCTCTGCGCTCACCTTGTATTCCTGCTCAACTCCTGCGAGTACTTCAACCGGAGTTCCTTCGGCGAGCTTCACCATCTCCTTGTAGCTCACCCAATACGGTGCCAAAAGCAGTACTTCATCACCTGGATCAATGAGTGCAAGCAGCACATTGGCCAAGCTCTGCTTAGCTCCCGTGCTGGTGACGATTTGGTCGGGTGTATAATCCAGCCCATTGTCGCGTTTTAGTTTGAGGCAAATGGCTTCGCGAAGTTCTTGATAGCCGGCTACGGCGGTGTAGGACGAAAAGTTATCGTCGATGGCCTTCTTGGCGGCTTCTTTGATGAAATCGGGTGTGTTGAAATCCGGTTCTCCCAGACTCAAACTGATCACATCGATACCACAACTGCGCAATTCCCTCGACTTGCGCGCCATGGCGATGGTTTGCGATTCGCTTAGTCGGTTTAATCGGTCTGATATCGGATGGCTCATGAAATACTAGGATTTGAAGGAAACCAAAGATAGAAATAGTTGCGTTCTATTGTGTAGGTTTGTTAACCCCTAACTCTGAAATTATGGAAGTCGGACTCGAAGTCATCCGGTACATTTTGCCCGCTATCATTGTGCTCATTATCACCTACATCATGTTGAGCATGTTCATGGGGAACGAAGAAAAACGTCGCATGTACGAGGTCAAACTCGATAGCCGACGCAACAGTTTGCCCATTCGTTTGCAAGCCTATGAACGTTTGGCCCTGTTTTTGGAGCGTATTCAACCGGCGAACCTCATGGTTCGGATCAAGACCAATCGGATGAACGTTTCGGGGTATCAGGCGATCTTGTTGCAGACCATAAGAACAGAGTACGAGTACAATCTCTCTCAACAAATTTATGTGAGCAACGACGCTTGGAGCATGATCAAAGGCGCCAAGGATGCGACGGTGAATTTGATCAATCAAGCCGCAAAAAACCTCAATCCGGATGCGTCGGCCGAGGATCTTCGGGAATTGGTGCTTCAGATCCTGACGGCCAAAGAACGGAGTCCCAGCGATCGAGCCCTGGAGTTCATTAAGAACGAAGTAGGCGCGGAATTATAACGAATTTACTTTTGCCGGTGCAAAGTGAATTCGGGCTTTGCCTGAGTAAATTTGACCTAAGTCAAGTAATAATTTAACGAGCCCTGTTAAATCTAATAGGGTTTGAGAATATGTGAGATTAATACTCGCGGTCTGATGAAACGAAGAACCAAAAAACTAAGAATATAAGAACTCTCATGAAACGAACCTTACTCATCATCATTACATTCTTCATTGGTTCGATCGCTTCGGCTCAGTACGTCGAGAGTTTCAGCGACCGTGAGCTTCAGCGGCTCTTTGCGAGTACGGGAACCGATTCGATCGTTGAAGTAGAGGAGGGGCGTTTCATTTTATACTACGGCAAAGTGGCCGTGAACTTGTACAACGACCTCGGGGGCGACCTCATGTTGGCCTGGGGGATGGAGGGTGCATGCAGCGATGCGCTCATTCACCGCTGGAACGAAGTGCGCTTTTCAAAGTCGTATATCGATAAGGAAGGCGATGTCGTTTTATCGAGCCACTTGCGATCGGGCTGCATTACAGCGGACGATGTGCTCGAGTGGCAGCAGGCGTTCGTCGAAGATCAAAAGCTCTTTGTGGACCTCGTTCTCGAGAATCGGTCATTGGACCAAGGCGAAGAGTAGTTCTGCCGCTTTGAACGGACTCAGTTCGGAGTCGAGTACCTTTTTCTCCATAATTCCGATTTCGGCCTTAACGGCCGGATGCTCGTAGAACGTTCGGTGGAGTCGATCTTCGAGATGTTCGCGAAACCAGTACCCGGCTTGTTCATCGCGCCGTAGGCGCAAATAGCCATTTTCGCTGCACGACTTCTGATATTCCATTACGACCTCGTTCCAGAACTCTTCGATTCCATCACCGGTCAATGAGCTACAATGCCGCACTTGGGGGGTCCAGCCGCCGGGATGCGCCGAAAAGAGGTGCAAAACGCGCTGATAATCGGCCCGTGCCCTTCGCGCGTGACTCAAGTTGTCGCCGTCGGCCTTGTTGATGACCATGCCCTCTGCCATTTCCATGATGCCGCGCTTGATCCCTTGTAACTCATCGCCCGCGCCTGCCGGCATCAGCAGTAAAAAGAAATCGACCATGCTGTGTACGGCCGTTTCGCTTTGGCCTACTCCGACGGTCTCTACGAAGATCATGTCGAATCCGGCCGCCTCACAGAGGATGATGCTCTCTCGCGTTTTACGTGCAACCCCTCCGAGCGAATTACCGGCCGCGCTGGGTCGTATGAATGCCCGCTCGTCGGTACTCAGTTTTTCCATGCGGGTCTTATCGCCCAGAATACTTCCTCGACTGCGGCTCGAACTCGGGTCGATGGCCAACACGGCCAGGCGATGCCCCTTGTCGATCAGGCTCTTGCCGAGGGCCTCGATAAAGGTCGATTTTCCGACTCCCGGTACACCCGTGATCCCGACCCTAAAGCTGTTTCCGGAGTGGGGGAGACAGGCTTCGATGATGGATTGGGCTTTTTCCTGATGATCCGAACGGGTGCTTTCCACCAATGTTATCGCCCTACTCAGCAGGGTACGATCGCCCGAGAGGAGGCCTTCAATGAAAGCCTCGTTGCTCGGTAGTTTGCGCTTGGGAAGCTGGTCTGATCGGCCGCTCATTAGCTCGTGAAAAAGTCGAAAATGTTGCTCAAATTACTGTGCTTGCCCTTGTAGAGTTCCGTGAATCCACAGTAGTTACAACTGACAGCGGTGAACTTCTTGTTCTGCATGTCGAAAATGCGTGACCATCCGCTTCCGGTGGTGCTTATTGACTCCGAAGTATACTTGCGGTTATTGCACTTAGGACATTTGTAGTTCGGGTGCGTTAGTTCTTTCGCCATGGTTTCACTCAATTAATCGATAGTTTCGATCAATTTAGTGAGAATATCGGCAGCTGCCTCGGCGATCACCGTACCGGGACCAAATACACCGGAAACGCCGGCTTTGAACAAGTAGTCGTAATCCTGCTGTGGAATAACGCCTCCTGCGATCACGAGAATATCCTCGCGGCCGAGCTTTTTCAAAGTTGCGATCACTTGAGGCACCAAGGTTTTGTGTCCGGCCGCTAAACTCGACACACCCAAAATATGTACGTCGTTCTCTACGGCTTGCTTGGCGGCTTCCATTGGGGTTTGGAAAAGTGGTCCAACATCGACGTCGAAGCCGAGGTCGGCAAAACTCGTGGCCACCACCTTTGCTCCGCGATCGTGCCCGTCCTGACCCATCTTTGCGATCATGATGCGAGGGCGCCGACCTTCTTTCTCGGCGAAGTCATCGGCCAATTTCTGAGCGTTCTTGAATCTGTCGTCTTGATCGATCTCTTTACTGTACACGCCGCTTATGCTTTGAATTTTTGCCGTATACCGGCCAAATACTTCTTCCATGGCATCGCTGATTTCGCCGAGGCTTGCTCTTAAGCGAGCGGCGTCGACGGCCTTGTCGAGCAGATTGCCCTCACCGCTTCGAGCGCATTCCGTCAAGGCTTTCAGGGCAGTCTGAACGGCTTTTTCATCGCGCTCGGCGCGCATGGAATTCAATCGCTTGATCTGCGATTCGCGAACCGCGGAATTGTCCACATCCAAGATATCCATGGGGTTATGGGTATTGGTGCGGTAGCGATTCACTCCTACCAATATATCCTTACCGCCGTCAATGCGCGCCTGCTTCTTGGCAGCTGCTTCTTCGATGCGCATCTTGGGCAAGCCATTCTCAATGGCCTTGGCCATTCCTCCAAGTTCTTCCACCTCCTCGATCAGCGCCCAAGCCGATTCGGCGATCTCTGCGGCCTTTCGCTCTACGAAATCGCTTCCGGCCCAAGGGTCAACGACGTTGGTGATCCCGGTTTCTTCCTGAAGGTAAATTTGGGTATTCCGTGCAATTCGAGCACTAAAGTCGGTCGGAAGCGCAATGGCCTCGTCGAGTGCGTTCGTGTGCAGCGACTGGGTGCCACCAAAAGCGGCAGCCATGGCCTCAATGGCGGTTCGGGCCACGTTATTGTACGGGTCTTGCTCGGTCAAACTCCACCCGCTCGTTTGGCAATGAGTCCGCAGCGCCATTGACTTTGTGTTCTTCGGATCGAACCGTTTCACGAGTTTGGCCCACAACATGCGAGCCGCACGCATTTTGGCTATCTCAGTAAAATGGTCCATTCCGATGGCCCAGAAAAAGCTCAACCGAGGCGCAAAGACATCGATCTCTAAACCCGCGGCAAGTCCCGTGCGCAAATACTCGAGTCCGTCGGCCAGCGTGTAAGCCAACTCGATCTCCGGCGTGGCACCGGCCTCTTGCATGTGATAACCCGAGATCGATATACTGTTGAATCGCGGCATGTGCTCCGCCGTGTACGCGAAGATATCTGCAATGATACGCATGCTCGGCTGAGGCGGATATATATAGGTATTCCGCACCATGAACTCCTTCAAAATGTCGTTCTGAATAGTGCCGCTAAGCTGTTCGCGCGATACACCTTGCTCCTCGGCCGTTACGATAAAAAAGGCCATGATCGGTATTACCGCACCGTTCATGGTCATCGAAACCGACATCTTATCGAGCGGGATCTTATCGAAGAGAATCTTCATATCGAGCACGCTGTCGATCGCTACACCCGCCTTTCCCACATCGCCAACTACTCGGTCGTGGTCGCTGTCGTACCCGCGGTGGGTGGCCAGGTCGAAGGCCACTGAAAGACCTTTTTGCCCTGCCGTGAGGTTGCGTCGATAAAAGGCATTGGACTCTTCGGCGGTCGAAAAGCCCGCGTACTGGCGAATGGTCCACGGGCGGCTGGCGTACATAGTGGTGTACGGGCCGCGCAAATAGGGAGGCAATCCTGCGGCAAAGCCTTCATGCGCCTGCGGCGCGATGGGTTCCTTCGCGGCTCCGGGTCGATATTCTATCTCGCTGAACTCCTTACGCTTCATCGTTCAATCTTTTGGCTTCCAATGCTTCGCTCCAGCGTTGCATTCGAATCGGTTCGACCTCAGTATCTTGTTGCGGTTCGCTACAGAACATTGCGCGGTCCACTTGTTCGGACATCTTCTCGTCGTCTTTCGGATATAGGTTGACCCCGAGCACCTTTTTATCAGAAGATGAAACGCGATCGTTTTCGGCGGCGGCCTGATCGTGAATCAGACCCTGCAGCCAACCGATTTTCAAAGCTTCAACGAATCCGCCTTTACTTTCGATAGCCTTGAAAACACTCCATGCCTTCTTCGAGATCTCGGCAGTTAAATTTTCGATGAAATAAGAGCCCGCTGCCGGATCCGAAAATTCGCCGAAGTAGCTTTCGTGCTCCAATATCAACGGGATATTCCGCGCAATGCGCTCACTGAATTCGGTAGGGTCTTTAAAGGCCACATCGTGAGGCTTTACACTGATGCTATCGGCCCCGGCAACCATGGCCGCCATACTGGCCGATGTATTTCGCAGCATGTTGTTGTACGGATCGTAAATGGTCTTATCGCGCAATCCCGTTTCTACATGGAGGTGTAACGGGTACGAAACCGCATCAAACTCGTATTGC
Source organism: Flavobacteriales bacterium (assembly GCA_021296215.1). Classification (NCBI taxonomy): domain Bacteria; kingdom Pseudomonadati; phylum Bacteroidota; class Flavobacteriia; order Flavobacteriales; species Flavobacteriales bacterium. The sequence continues at coordinate 27,166 of JAGWBA010000014.1, read as the reverse complement.
TCCAGTAAGAACCACCACAACTGGCGAACCGACCTCAGCTTTGCGATGTCGTGAAAATAATCCGTTCCGACCGCCATATTGAGCCAGTGCGCTTCTGCAGCAATCTCTCCAAATCGAACCAAGTATTCGTGCAACATGCTCAATGCGATACCGACCTGGGTAGCCGGTGTGGCACCGGCGTTATTGAATAGGTTGGCATTCACGCACAAGGTCTTCCATGGAGCAAAATCTACCCGATCGACGAGGGCGGTCAAATTGATCCAATCTTCATCTTCGCTTTTGAACCAATCTCCGGTTCTGGCTAAATTCTCGAGAATGTCAACGTTAATGGACCCCCGACATTTGGTGTGGTCGTAGCCTTGTGACTCGTAATACGACCCGAGCGCTTCTGCTAGTAGAGCGCCATTACCCTCCTGTACGAAATGGAGTTCGCAGTGTTCCGGATGGATTTCCGCCAAGAGCTTCGTGAGGTCTACCTCTGGCAAAAGGTAGAAGAGAAGGCCGGTCGCCCCTCTATTCAAATAGTCGAGGGCGGCACTATTGGCTTCACCTTCATCGAGAACCGGCATTTCCTGAATGTTAGCCGTGCCACGTCCCGGGCGTTTTCTCAGTGCTACGGGCGGACGATCTTCTTCGGTGTAATACGGTCGAATGGTGATGCCATCTTCGTCAATGTGTTCCAAATCGCTCAACGGCACGCCGCGAAGATTTTTCTCGGCCTTCGCTTGCCAATCGGACCGGGAGGTCCCCTGAAACTCCGAAAATAGCCCGCTGTCACTCATGATTTATCCTTTACTCGAAAACTGTTGATCTTTGTCTTTGAACAGAATATTGAAGGTCGTGAAACTGCCGTAGCATCGCGTGATGTACTGTTGCAGATCCACTTTTTCCTCATCGCTCATGTTCTTGTTTGCATTTATGTGTTGTTCTAGAACCCGCATTCGATCCCGCATCATCACGATCTTGTGAAAGAACGTTTCAATGGGCACCTCTTTGCTTTGTAGCTCTTCGTTGGCAGGCTTCAGGATCATGGTGCCACCGTGCCAGCGATCGCCGAGTTCTACGACTTCCTGCAAATGTCCGAATTGATCGAGGGTGTCAACAATGACTTGTCTCAGGTCTTCTAAACGAATTCCAGTGCCTGCGGCACGATGGCCACCTCCGTCGTTATTCACCACATCGGTAATCTCTAATTCGTCGTTGTGTTTGCTGATCTCCATTTTGCCCCCACGCTCAAAAAAGATCTCGTAGGTGCTCAGGTTTACGGCGCTAATAACGCCTTCGCCATATCGCTCGTGCTCCACCCGGGAGCCAACGCCAACATTTTCTGTATCCATTATTTGTCTTCTTCCTTTGGTTCGGAAATGATGAATAAATCTTCGTTTTCTTTTTTCATGCGATAGCGCTCTCGTGCATAGCGCTCCAAAGCCTCCGGACTGCTGTCGAGTTCGTGTAAAAGCGTGCTATCGCGATCGATCTCCTCGCGGTAATAGTCCATGGCTTCTTCGAGCTCGTCGATCTCTTGGTTGAGCTCGCGGTGAAACCACCATGAATTGGTGTCGATGAACAGCATCCAGACCAGAAAAACCGCTCCTACCAGAAGGTAGCGGTTTTTCAGCCAGGATGGTATGCGATCGAACCACTTCTTCATGATCTATCCCATGAAGGGGTAACGGTAATCGGTAGGTGGAACAAAGGTCTCCTTGATCGTACGAGCACTGACCCAACGCATGAGGTTCATCATTAACCCCGCCTTGTCGTTGGTTCCCGATCCGCGAGCACCACCAAAGGGCTGCTGACCTACTACGGCACCGGTGGGTTTGTCGTTGATATAGAAGTTACCCGCACAATCGACCAATGCATTGGTCGCCTCTTCGGCAGCGTAGCGGTTGTTGCTGAAAATAGCTCCCGTTAAGGCATAGGGAGAGGTCTCGTTGACCAGCTTCAGCATATCGTTCCATTCCGCATCTTCGTACACGTAAACGGTCAAAACCGGACCAAAGAGTTCCGTTTCCATGGTCGTGTACTTTGGGTTGGGCGTCAAAATGACGGTAGGCTCAATAAAGTAGCCCACGCTTTTGTCGTGGCCTCCACCGATGATCACTTCGGCGTCGGAATCTTCCTTGGCGCGATCAATATAACCTGCGAGCTTGTCGAACGCACCTTCGTGAATGACCGCATTGACGAAATTCTTGAAATCGAGTGGTGATCCCATGTCAAAGCTGTCGACCTGCTCCTTCAGGATCTCCAGCATTTGTGGAGCTTTTGAAGCGGGTAGGTAAGCGCGTGACGCCGCTGAACACTTTTGACCTTGGAACTCGAATGCTCCGCGAGCCATCGCAGTAGCCACTTCGGTCGCATCAGCACTCGGGTGGGCCACGATGAAGTCTTTTCCGCCGGTTTCACCCACGATACGCGGATAGCTGCGGTACGTGTCTATGTTTCCACCGATCTGCTTCCAAAGGCCTTTGAACACCGAAGTCGATCCCGTAAAGTGAATTCCTGCGAAATCGGGATGACTTAGCAGGGTTTCTGTGATCATGGCAGGGTCTCCGTATACTACGTTAATGACTCCGTCCGGAACCCCGGCCTCTTTGAAGAGATCGAGAATGATCCGCGTGCTGTATACTTGACTATCCGATGGTTTCCAGATGTTCACATTACCCATCAGGGCTGCAGATGCCGGAAGATTCGCCGCAATTGAAGTGAAGTTAAAAGGAGTGATAGAGTAAACGAAACCTTCGAGTGGACGATACTCCATGCGGTTCCACATTCCCGGAGCCGAGTCGGGCTGGTCTGAGTAGATCTGAGCCATGTACTCCACGTTGAATTTGAAGAAGTCGACCAACTCACAGGCTGCGTCGATCTCCGCCTGGAACGCGTTCTTACTTTGACCGATCATCGTCGCGGCATTGATCTTGGCGCGGTGCGGACCGGCCAATAGATCGGCGGCTTTCAAGAAAATGGAAGCGCGATGCTCCCAGCTCAATTCGGCCCATTGCTTACGCGCGGCCAAGGCCGCTTCAATAGCTTGTTCTACATGTTTTTTTTCGGCTCGGGAATACTTCCCAACTACCTTGGCATGATCGTGAGGCGGACGAATATCGACCTCGTCGGAAGTGCGGACCTCCTTACCTCCAATGACCATAGGTATATCGGCTATCTCCGACATTTGACGTTTCAATTCGGCTTCTAATTCTGCTCGCTCTGAAGTGCCGGGAGCATAGGATAATACCGGTTCGTTGGTCGCGACCGGCACATTGAAAAATCCTTTAAGCATGATATGATTTTTAAGTTCGCAGTGTAATGAGCCACAAACTTATGAAACATCAGGGTCAAAATCGGTCGCCTGAGGTCAGTTCATTCGTTGTGGTGCGATCAGTTGAAAGAGGGGGATGGCCACTTCGAAAAAATTTCCGGTCACCAGATCTCTCATTCGATAGGCTCCGCGCATGTAGCCAATTCCCGATCGCAAGTGACATCCACTTTGATAACTGTGCGACTCGCCCGGGGACATCTCGGGCTGAAGTCCAATAACTCCGTCGCCTTCCACTTCGGTCGGTGCCGCACCACTGTCCCAGATGTTCCATTGTCGGCGAAGCAACTTCACTGCACGATCTCCTTGGTTGGTAATGGTAACGTGGTAATGAAACACCCAAAGGGGCCCGTCCGAGCTCACGAAGCGGCCTTTGTATTGGGTCTCTACAGAGATCTTGATTCCCGATGTAATTCGCGTTACCACGAATCAAGTATAGCAATTATCAGTAAAGGAGAAAAACGACTCCGAAGGCAAGTAAGAAAAACACCGTACCGAAAACCAAAAAGCCCAAGTTCACGAGTACGAACTTCAACGCGGTTTTGATCCATCCTTGTTTGTAGAATCGCTTCATCGCTAATAAAGCTTACACGATGAAAAGGAGCATTATGGGGCCATTCAAATCTAATTCGGGCCAACTAAAATTGATCAACCACTGCAAGATCAACATGATGAAGAAAACGGTCTGAACGTGGACCGGGAAGATGAGATGCTCAATGTAAAAATAGTCGCGCCGTATGTACACGGCCCAGAAGGAGAGCGCAAAAAGCGGAAGAAAAAGGAAAATGATGATGGGCAACTTGCCCACGAAATAGTTCAGGAACTTGTTCCATTCCAGAGTTCGTCCTTTTTGAAGCTCGATATACATCAGACGATTCCAGCGACTGTTCTCAAGTTCTAGGTAATCTAGTCCTGTGATAACATCGACCGTATCGTGATCTTCAATGAATCGGTTGATTCGCCCCAAGGTCTCGTCTTCCTCAAGGTAGTAGCCCTTGGGATGTAAGTAGGGTCCATCATTGGGGATGGTGTCCCAAGTGGGCTTAATGGACTTCAGTTCTTCATCCAGTTGAGCCTGTGCTGAATCCAATGCATCGTTGGTTCATTCGCTAGTGCCAAAGCCCGGTTTCGAGGTTGAAGAGCTTTCTGTTTTAGCCGTATCGGCAACTTCTGACCGGCTTAGGGAAATAGGAGCGAATACGGCCTGATTTTGAGTATTCTCAAGATCCTTTTCAAGTTTTTTTCTGCATCCTAATCGTTGATGATGAAGTTTTGGTCGGAGCTATCGAACCGAATGGTGGTTTTGTTGTTTTCATTGATACGCACCAGGCCTAGCTCGGGTCGGCCCAAGAGGTTACTCAAACTAATGAGCGAGAAATAAACGATTGAAATGGTTAGGTATATCCTAATCGGGTGAACGTACTGTTGTCGTTTTCCCTCGACGAACTCGCGCGTTAGTTTTCCCGGTTTTGTGAGAAGCGGGATAAGGGAATGAATGGCCCGGTTATCTACTGAGAAGTAGCTTTTAAAGCTCTCGGAAATGACATCCCAAAAACTCAGCCGGCGCTGGTTGTTCCGTTGACCGCAATAATGGCAATAGTTCTCTTTGTATTCGAGGGGTGTACCGCAATTCAGGCACTCCTCACCTTTGAGAGCGGGCCGGTTATCCGGTAAAATCGTGAGTTCTTCGTTCTTCTTTGCCACCTACCGAAGATAAACATTCGGTTCAATAAAACTCCGTAGCATTTACCGACGAGAAACCAACGAGTCTATCGTACCGCTGGCCCATTTCGCGGTGATAGACCAACACGGAGTACTGGTTCTCGGTCTCGTAATGAGTTCCTTCAATAAAGGAGGGATCGACCTTGGCATTACCGTCGCGAACCAGCACGTATTCGTAGTTGTAGTAGCCTTGCTTCAGCAGGATTTGAGCTTCATAGGCCCCGCGACGGTAATTGTAGCGCATCATGTACTTTGGGTCTATTCGCCAATCGCTTAGTCCTCCGTACACATAAATATTGCCTTCGTCGGTTGGTTCGGGCATGAAAAGCCTAAAATGCGTCATGGCGTAATCGGCATCGATGTGCGGATTACGGTCGCGAACATTTCGGATCACCCTTTGACCATTGACATCTGGCCAAAAGCTGTAGGTCTTGAATCGCCTGGGTTGATCGGGCGTGACCAGTACCTGAAAAAGGGTGTCGAATTTTATTTGGCTCACTCTCGATTGAAAGGTAATGAGGTCTTTGGTGTCGAAGTACCTGTATTCGTTTCCGCCTAAGAAGAGGTTTTCGTATTCGTAGTTGTACGATAGCGATCCATCGCGAACGAATAGCGGTTGAAGGTTGTATATGGCATTATCCCAGCGACGGTTTTGAACGAGCACCACGTGTAGATCTTGAAAAGGATAGGGGATGTTGTATCCTCTGTGATTCAATTCGAAGTCGACCTCTTGATATTCGTCCCGGTATTCGACCACGGTTGGTCGGCGCACTTGCATGGGGACAGACACAATAGGTTCCCAGATGATGAATCGACGGGTAAGGACCACCTGATTCGGGTCGTTGTTCGCGTACACTTTGAGTAGGTAATTACCCGATTTAAGAAAGCGAACATTGCTATTCGGGAATTCGAGTTGATAGTGTGTGTATGGGACGATCGTGTTAAAGGAAAAGGCGTAATTGTCGATAAAGTTGTCGCCAAAACCAACGAGGTATTCTTGTTTGGACAATTGAGAGGGGGTCCAGTCGAAATTACAATGTATAAAGGTATACGAATAGCGCTGAAAGTCTCCCACCAAGTCATCGAAATGTAACCTCATTCGACCTCCTTGGCCCAGACGCATCATTGGGAAGCCCAAACTATCCTTAACGTTGTACAAAAGCACCGTTTCGATGTACTCCTGGTAAACGAAGTCATCATAGCGCATCTCTTGGTCGTCATTGAACGCGGGATATGCATCGGGCCGAGAGGCCCAGGAAAAAAAGGTAAAGCTCACTAAAAGCAGAGACAGCAGTCGCTTCATAAACGTTTTAATTAGGCGCTGTGTGACGCGGCGCACAAAATAGTGGTAAAAGTTAAAAACATTGGCCTTTTTTAATAATTTTGCCGTCCCTTTTAGAGCGAATTAATTCCATATTTCAATGTCTAAAGACATTAAGATTAAGCGTGGGGTCGACATCAAGCTCGTTGGAGCAGCCGACAAAGTGTACGGCGATGTGTCTCCTTCAGAAACCTACGTGATCAAGCCCACTGATTTTCATGGTGTCGTTCCGAAACTCCTCGTAGCTGAGGGCGATGAGGTGCTTGCCGGAGATCAACTATTCTACAGTAAAGACGAGGAACGCGTGCGTTTTACCGCTCCCGTGAGTGGCGAGATCGCAGAAATCAAACGCGGTAATAAGCGAAAGATTTTAGAGGTCAAGATTTTGGCCGATAAAGAAGTTCGCTATAAGCAGTTCGAAACCGGAGCTCAGGCCGATCTCAGCAAAGAGAAGGTGACCGGGTTGATGCTCGATGCAGGATTGTGGCCCATGTTGCGCCAGCGTCCCTACGACGTAACCGCAAATCCGGATGATGCTCCCAAAGCGATTTTTATTTCGGCATTCGATAGCGCCCCATTGGCTCCCGATTACGACTTCATGCTCGAAGGTCGCGAAACCGATTTTCAGGCCGGTATCGATGCTTTGAGCTGTTTGACCGAAGGGAAAATTCACCTTTCGGTTCGCGGTAAAAGTGCTCCTGCCAAAGTGTTTACTGAAGCTAAAGGCGTTGAGCGACACAATGTAACGGGTCCTCACCCGGCAGGAAACGTCGGAATCCAGATCCACCACATAGACCCTATCAATAAAGGTGAGGTCGTATGGTATGTGAATCCTCAGGATGTCGCTACAATCGGACGATTCTTCGCGGAAGGAAAATACGATGCATCTCGCACGATCGCCGTCGCCGGATCCGAGGTGAACCAAGCGCGTTACTTCAAGGTTGTAACGGGAGTACAGTTGTCTAGGATGCTCGAAGGAAATCTGAAAGAAGGAAATATTCGCGTGATCTCGGGTAATGTCCTGACCGGTTCCAAGGTGGGTGCAGATGGATATCTCGGTTTTTACGATCATGTAGTCACTGCTATACCGGAAGGGGATGAACCCGAATTGTTTGGTTGGATCGCCCCTGGATTCGATAAATTCAGTATTTCTCGTGCCTTCCCCTCGTGGATGATGCCGGGTAAGAAGTATGCGCTCGATACCAACATGCACGGTGAAAAACGCGCATTCGTGGTAACCGGGGAGTACGAAAGAGTATTACCGATGGATATTTATCCGCAGCAGCTTCTCAAGTCGATCATGGTCGGCGATGTAGAAGCGATGGAGCAGTTGGGTATTTACGAAGTGAGTCCAGAAGACTTTGCGCTCTGCGAAGTGGTTTGTACTTCGAAAATGGATCTACAGAAGACCATTCGCGAAGGTTTGGACACCATCAAACACGAAATGTCATAAAGAAATAAGGACGATGAAGAAGCTATTGCGCAATTTCTTTGACGGTATAAAGCCCAACTTCGAGAAGGGCGGAAAATTCGAGAAGTTCCACCCGGCACTCGATGCATTCGAAACGTTCGTTTTTGTTCCGGGCGAAACGACCCACAGCGGTGCTCACATTCGCGACGGAATCGATCTGAAGAGAACGATGTTCTTCGTGATCATAGCGCTCGTACCGTCGTTGTTGTTCGGAATGTACAACATTGGATTCCAGCATTACTCTCAACTCGGTGAAGAATTCACTTTGATGAGTGCATTCTTGTTCGGTCTGTGGAAAGTACTCCCCATGATCGTAATCTCCTATGGAGTAGGTCTTGGAATCGAGTTCTTGTTCGCCATTATTCGCGGCCACCAGGTCAATGAAGGGTACCTCGTAACGGGAATGTTGATTCCCTTGATCATGCCGGTTGACTTGCCCTTGTGGATGTTGGCCGTCGCCGTCGTATTTGCCGTGATCATCGGTAAAGAGGTTTTCGGTGGAACCGGTATGAACATCTTGAACCCCGCACTGACCGCGCGTGCATTTCTGTTTTTCGCCTACCCGACGTACATGTCCGGAAACGCGGTATGGGTGGCCGATGCCGGTACTGTGGATGCGATTTCGGGTGAGACTATTTTGGGCGGCCTCGCGGCCGCAAAGGAAGTTTTGTCTCAGGCCGCCGCCGGGACTGGCTATGACAGCTGGACCCCAATGGAGGCGTTTCTTGGACTTATCCCGGGTTCAGTTGGTGAAACGAGCACCTTGGCCATTATACTCGGTGCGGCATTCTTGCTTTGGACTGGAATCGGAAGCTGGAGAATCATGTTGAGCGGATTGTTGGGAGCATCTCTTATGGGACTCATCTTCAATGCGTTCTCGGTGAACTTGCTCATGGCCACACCGTGGTACGAGCACTTGGTGATCGGTGGTTTCGCATTCGGATTGGTTTTTATGGCCACTGATCCGGTTTCTGCTGCACAAACCACCAAAGGAAAGTGGATCTACGGATTCTTGGTAGGATTCTTCGCAATCATGATTCGCGTATTCAACCCTGCTTATCCCGAAGGAATTATGTTGGCCATTTTATTGATGAACGTCTTTGCGCCGCTCATCGACCACTACGTGGTTCAAGCCAATGTTAAAAAGCGCATGAAACGAATGAACACTGCAAAAGCTTAAGACCATGGCAGTAGACGTTAATAAGAATAGTTACACCTTCATCTTCGCAACTGCGATGGTGGTGGTCGTAGGAGTCATTCTCTCCGCAGCGGCGATCAGCTTGAAGCCCATGCAGGATAAGAACATTGAGAATGAAAAGAAACAAGATATTCTCTCCACCATCGGTTTCGATAAAGGTGAGACTTCTCGCGAGAAGGCTGCGGAGATCTTCCCCGAGTTCGTAAAGCGCCAGATCGTGTTGAACGTGAGTGGAGAGGAAGTGGAAGGTGAGGCCTTTAAGATCAATCTCGCTAAGCAAGTTAAACTGCCTCGCGAAGAGCAAACTTGGCCGTTGTACATCGCCGAGAAAGATGGAAAGACCTTCTACGTCGTTCCTTTGCGAGGTAAAGGTTTGTGGGGTCCTATCTGGGGCTATATCTCTTTGGAAGATGATCTCAACACCATTTACGGTGCTAGCTTCGACCACAAAACAGAAACTCCGGGTCTCGGTGCCGAGATCAACAAAGGCTTTTTCCAAGATCAATTCGTTGGAAAAAAGATCTTCGATAACGGAGAATTCGTGAGTGTAGCGGTCGTTAAAGGCGGCGCCTCTGGACAATACGAAGTTGATGGAATTTCGGGCGGAACCATCACCAGTAATGGTGTGGACAACATGCTCGAAGACTGTATCTCTTTTTACTTGCCTTACTTCGATAAGATTGAAGGTGGGCAAATGACGATGAACGCACAAGAATAACGACTATGAGCACAGAAGTGAAAGAAGTCGCTGAAGAGACCACCGAAACCAAGGTGACCGAAAAGGAAGGCCTCTTCTCCAAGAAAAATAGAAAACTCCTCACCACGCCGTTGAACGACGACAATCCGATCACCGTGCAGGTATTGGGAATTTGTTCAGCGCTTGCCATAACGGTGAAACTAGAGCCTGCGATCGTAATGTCGCTCTCCGTATTCTTCGTTTTGGGCGTTGGTAACGTGGTGATCTCGATGCTTCGGAACTTGATTCCGAACCGAATTCGAATCATTGTTCAGTTGGTCGTAGTGGCCAGCTTGGTGATCTTGGTTGACCAAGTATTGAAGGCCTTCGTTTACGACGTAAGCAAACAGCTATCAGTTTTTGTTGGGTTGATCATTACCAACTGTATCATCATGGGACGTTTCGAAGCCTTTGCTCTGGGTAACAACCCGTGGCGCTCATTCCTCGATGGAGTAGGTAACGCCGCAGGTTATGCCTGGATATTGATCACAGTCGCCTTCTTCCGCGAACTATTTGGAAGCGGTCAGTTGTTCGAGATCAATATTTTCGGAAATGCCACTGCAGGTAGTGAATCAGGCCTTTATACCATGGGATACGTAAACAACGGACTCATGTTGTTGCCGCCCATGGCTCTGATCACCGTGGGAATCATCATTTGGGTGCAGCGCGCCCGCAATCGCCAACTGATCGAAGAAAACTAAGATTACGACCATGCAAGAACTCGTTAACATATTCGTCAAGTCGATCTTTGAAGACAATATGATCTTCGCCTACTTCTTGGGTATGTGTTCGTACCTGGCTGTATCGAAGACGGTAAAAACCGGTGTTGGATTGGGTGCTGCCGTGATCTTCGTTTTGGGGATCACCGTTCCGATCAACTGGTTACTCGAAAACTATATTTTGAAAGAAGGAGCCTTAAAATGGCTCGGACCAGAGTTTGCAACCGTTGACTTGAGCTTCCTCTCCTTCATCATGTTCATCGCCGTAATCGCCTCTATGGTTCAGCTGGTGGAGATGGTCGTTGAAAAGTTCGCTCCTGAACTATACGGTGCATTGGGGATCTTTTTGCCACTTATCGCCGTAAACTGTTCTATCCTCGGGGGAGCACTATTTATGCAAGAGCGTGATTATCCCACCATCATCGAGGCAACTGCTTTTGGCTTGGGCTCTGGAGTGGGCTGGTTCTTGGCCATCGTGGCCATTGCTGCTATCCGAGAAAAGATTCGCTACAGCAATGTGCCTGCACCTCTTCGCGGATTGGGTATTACCTTCATCATCACTGGATTGATGGGTATTGCCTTCATGAGTTTTATGGGAATCGAATTGTAAATCATCAGACCTCTTAAAGGATGCTTTTAAGTACACTCACCATAGTATCGACCGTTGTCGCTTTCGCCATCATCATCATGTTGTTGGTGTCGGTGCTTTTGACGGCCAAAGCAAAACTGGCTCCTTCCGGACCGGTAAAGTTGAGTATCAACGGAGAAAAAGAAGTTGAAGTAGAGTCGGGAAGTACTTTGCTCAGCACATTGGGTAACAACAAGATCTTTTTGCCGTCGGCGTGTGGAGGTGGTGGTACCTGTGCTATGTGCAAATGCCAGGTGCTCGAAGGAGGGGGAGAAATCCTCCCTACCGAAAAGCCGTACTTCACTCGTAAAGAAATTCAGGAGAACTGGCGCTTGGGCTGCCAGGTGAAGGTGAAGAACGATATGAAGATCAAAGTTCCTGAAGAGATCTTCGGTATAAAGAAATGGGAATGCGAAGTCATTTCAAATGATAACGTAGCCACCTTCATTAAGGAGTTCGTTGTAAAGTTGCCCGAGGGGGAAACACTGGATTTCCAATCAGGAGGTTATATCCAAGTAGACGTGCCGCCTATCGAAGTAGACTTCAGTAAAGACCTCTACAATATCGGGGAAGAGTATAAGTCTGACTACGATAAATTCGGTATCTGGGATCTCATGATGAAGAACGACGAGGAGATCTTCCGCGCTTACTCCATGGCGAATCACCCAGCTGAGGGAAACATCGTGATGTTGAATATCCGTATCGCCACTCCGCCTTGGGATCGCGCCAAGAATAAGTGGATGGATGTAAATCCCGGAATTTGTTCTTCGTACGTATTCTCTCGAAATCCGGGTGATAAGGTGACCATTTCTGGTCCTTACGGTGAATTCCACATCAAGGACACTAAGAAAGAGATGTTGTACATCGGAGGTGGTGCCGGAATGGCTCCATTGCGTTCGCACATCTTCCATTTGTTCCACACCGAAAAGACCCGTAATCGCAAGGTGTCGTACTGGTACGGTGGTCGTTCTAAACGCGAACTCTTCTATACGGAAGACTTCCGTCAGATCGAGAAGGAATTCGACAACTTTAGCTACCACATCGCATTGAGTGAGCCAATGCCCGAAGACAATTGGGACGGTTACACAGGCTTCATTCACAACGTGGTACTCGAAAACTACTTGAAACACCACCCGGAACCAGAAGAGATTGAGTTTTATCTCTGTGGACCACCGATGATGAACGCGGCGGTCTTCAAGATGCTCGACGATCTGGGTGTGCCGGATGAGAACATCGCCTTCGACGACTTCGGGGGCTAAAGAACAAAAAGGGGCCTCGGCCCCTTTTCTTATTTGCGAACTTTACCGTCATGAAAAGTCTATTGCACGTTGTATTGATCGGCCTCTTGGGGCTCGTAGCCTGTACCGTTCGACCCGAAGGTCAACTTGTACGCTACCAAGGCGATGCCCAAGGCACCACCTATCAGATTACTACAGTAGTCAGCGATCCGGAAACATCGTTCGAGAGCGAGATCGATTCTATTTTCAAAGCGGTCGATCAAAGCATGAACCCTTGGTACGGTGCATCACTCATCAGCCGACTGAACGAAGGAGACACCGCGGTTCGAGTTGACGAGCTTTTTATCGAAGTCTTTGAAGCCTCGAAGGCGATCCATAAGGCCACGGATGGACGATTCGATATAACGGTCGGAGCATTGGTAAACGCCTATGGTTTCGGTCCTAAAGGCCCTTCGCGGCTCGATAGCGCCCAGGTCGATAGTATGATGAATTACGTGGGACTGGATAAAGTGCGCATTCAAAACGGGAAGGTTATAACCGACCCGGTCGGAATCGTATTTGACTTCAATGCTATTGCGCAAGGTTACACAGTTGACCTGTTGGCCGAATTCCTCGAAAGTAAAGGGATAGGCGATTACCTTGTCGAAGTAGGAGGTGAGCTCCGGGCAAAAGGGGTGAATCTCGAAGGGCGTGTGTGGCGAATTGGTATCGATAAACCCGTTAAGGAGCGAGGTGAGGATCCTTTTCAGGCCATTGTTGCTCTGCAGGGCAAATCATTGGCCACCTCAGGAAATTACCGCAAGTTTCGGGCCGATGAAACCACGGGTCAAAAGTATGTACATACCATTGACCCGACTACGGGATACACAGTACAACAAAACTTGCTCAGTGCAACCGTCGTAGCCGATGAAGCTATGGCAGCCGACGGTTTCGCAACGGCCTTCATGGTCTTGGGTCTAAAGAAGTCCATCGAACTGGTCGAAACCCGGACAGACCTCGAAGCGATGTTCGTTTACAGTAATGAAAAAGGGAAGTGGGAAGTTTATCAGTCGCCCGGCTTTGAAAACCTGATCCGATAAAAATCGCCCTGACAGGAATTAGGTATTATGCCTCAGTGACAACCTCTTCCTTGCGGCACTGCTGACCGGGAGCAGCACCACAAATACTGCACGACTCACCTTCCTTGTTCAAAAAGGGCGAATTACTCGCGCATGTACCCGAGAACTCTCCATCCTTCTTTCCCCAGATCTTGATCGCCAATCCGGCGATTCCAAGGGCCAAAAGCCCAACGGCAAGTAATATGATCTTCAACATGAGCGTCTCGATTTTTGAGTGTACAAAGATACGAAATTACACTGGTCCTCGAGGGCCAATGAAGTTGACTTCGGCCTCCAGTTCGACTCCGAACTTCTCTCGAACATCGTCTTGGATGTCCCGGGCCAACGCTGCAATTTCAACGCCTTTGGCTGCTCCGTAGTTCACGAGTACGAGCGCTTGGCGAGCATGCACCCCCGCATCGCCCCGACGATAGCCCTTCCAGCCTAAAAAATCGATCAACCAACCCGCCGCTATTTTATAATTACTGCCTGCGGCAGGATACGCAACCAGCTCGGGGAAATCGGCCTTTAAGGATCGGTATTTGGACTCGCTCACTATCGGGTTCTTGAAGAAACTCCCACTATTCCCTATCTCCTTGGGATCGGGCAATTTGCTCTGACGTATAGCGATCACCGCGTCGCTGACTTCTTTGATGGTCGGTGTTCCCTCAACGCCCATGGCCTTGAGTTGCTCCTGAATCGCTCCGTACTGCGTATTAACAACAGGATTCTTGCTCAGCTTAAAGGTCACTGATGTGATGACGTATTTACCTTTTAAGGGTCCTTTGAAAACACTCCAGCGATAGTCGAAGGCACACTCTTGGGGAGTAAAGGTGCGCAGGTCGCCAGTAGCTATTTCGAGGGCATCACAGCTCACGAAAGTACTTTTAACTTCGACTCCATATGCGCCGATGTTTTGAATAGGAGCTGCTCCGACCGAGCCCGGGATCAGACTCAGATTTTCTAATCCGCCCAGCCCGCGTTCTATGGTCCACAGCACGAACTGATGCCAAACCTCACCTCCCCCGACTTGCACCAAGGCAGAATCATCGTCCTCATCGACGATCTCTACTCCCTTGATCTCATTTCGCAAAAGGGTACCCTCGAAATCAGTGGTCAGCAGCATATTGCTTCCACCGCCCAGGATCATCAACGGTTCGTTGAGCAAATCGATTTGTTCGAGCGCTCGCCGGAGTTCCTGCCTAGAGGTGAAACGCCCGAGACGTTTAGCCTGAGCTCGCAGGCCAAAGGTATTGAGCGCTTGTAAGTCGGCCTTGAGTGTCCAATTCATGGCGACAAAGATATACATCCGCCCGCCAGGGCGATACATTAAGTGACTGTTAAGAATTGCCTATTTTTGCGACCAAACTGCAGGGAGTGAAGCGAGCGATCGTATCCGTGACGAATGATTTAAGTACCGATCAGCGTGTGCACAAGACGTGCATGGTACTGCGCGAGCGAGGATTTGACGTGCTTCTGGTAGGGAGAAAGCTGCCCGACAGTCTGGAGCTCGACCGCCCTTACGAGACGCATCGCATGCGCCTTTTCTTCAACAAGGGCTTTGCTTTTTACGCTGAATACAACTTTAGACTCTTCGTTTTTCTCTTGATTCGACGCGCTCAATTGCTTTGGAGTAACGACTTGGATACGCTTTGGCCGAATTTTTGGGTGAGCCGGCTCAAAGGTGAGCCATTGGTTTACGACACCCACGAATATTTCACCTGTGTTCCGGAGCTCGAGAGTCGCCCGAAAGTTCAGGCAGTTTGGAAGCGAATAGAGAAGAATATTTTCCCACGCCTGAATCATGTAATTACTGTAAATCAGAGTATTGCACGCCTTTATGAGGAGGAGTATGGAAAAAGTTTGACCGTGGTGCGAAATATACCTCCGCGATTCGACGTTAAAACGGCGAACTCTCGCCGAGACTGGGGTCTACCCGACGAAGGAACCGTGTTCATTTTGCAAGGAAGCGGAATCAACGTGGACCGAGGCGCGGAAGAAGCCGTAGAAGGCATGGCGCAAGTGGAGACAGCACATTTGGTGATCATTGGCGGGGGCGACGTTCTGGACATTCTGAAGTCGAAAGTAGAAGAGTTGTCCTTGTCTGACCGGGTACATTTTTACCCGCGAATGCCATACGAGCGCATGATGCAGTGCACGCAGATCTGCGATGTAGGTTTAACCTTGGACAAAGACACGAATATCAATTATCGCTTCAGTTTACCGAACAAGCTCTTTGATTACTTGCAAGCCGGTATCGCCGTCATAGCTAGTGGCGTGGTCGAGGTGAAACGAATAGTGGAGAAGTACGAATTGGGGGCCATTATTCCGAGTCACGACCCGTCGGACATCGCCTGGGCCATGCAGCGCTTCGTGCGCAATCATGAATACCTTAGTGCCTGTAAAGCTAAGGCACGCGAAGCCGCAACTGAATTGCACTGGGATCATGAGAAAAAGAACCTAACCCAAATCATTGACCGTTTTGCCTAAGCCCAAGCACGTTCATTTAATTTCCTTCGATATTCCTTGTCCGGCCAATTACGGCGGGGTCATTGATGTATTCTACAAAGTTCAAGCCTTGTACAACGAAGGAGTTCAGGTGCATCTACACTGTTATGAATATGGTCGTAAGCACTCCGAGAAGCTAGAGTTGCTTTGCGCTGAAGTGCATTATTATCCACGGAAAGTGGGCCGGAGCAACTTATTCAAACGCCGTCCGTATATCGTCGTCAGCCGGAATTCAAACGAATTGATCGACCGGTTGAACCAAGATGATTATCCAATAATCTTTGAAGGAGTTCACTGCTGTTACTATTTGGCTCATCCTGACTTGGCGGATCGCACCCGCATTCTGCGCAGCCACAATATCGAGCACGAATACTATTTGAATTTGGTCGAAGCCGAATCGAACCTTTTCAAGAGATTGTATTTTCAGAATGAGGCCACTAAACTTGAGCGTTTTGAGGAGGAACTGGAGCACGCAACTGCTGTTGCAGCGATCTCAGCTCCGGATGCGGAGTACTTCAGTCGACGATTCCCGAATATGGAGGTCGCTCATGTTTCAGCTTTTCATGCTCATCAGGCAGTAGAAAGCTTGGAAGGACGAGGAAGCTACGTATTTTATCACGGAAACCTCGGAGTTTCCGAAAACCACCGTGCAGCCATGTTCTTGATCGACGAGGTATTCAACGATCTAAAGATTCCTTTCGTCATTGCCGGAAGCGATGCTCAACCCGAGCTTAAGGCGGCTGTGGAACAGCACGATCATATTCGGCTGGAGAACGACGTGCCTACGGAACGCATAGAAGACTTGATTAGAAATGCACACATTAACGTGCTTCCTACCTTTCAAGCCACGGGAATTAAGTTGAAATTATTATCTGCCCTTTACCTGGGGCGCCATTGTGTTGTGAATACGCCAATGGTGGAGGGTACTGGGCTCGAGGAATTATGCCATGTTGCCCAAGACTGTGGTGACTTCTCGAAACTGATTCGCGACCTGATGCAAGAACCTTCTCAACAAGATACCATGAGGGCAGAAGTTCTTGAACGCAATTTCAGCAATAGGTCTACGCTTCGTTCTCTTTGGCCCCTGCTGTTCGAAGATCCGATACCTGACCACTCTCGCACTTTAGAATACGCGAAGGAAATTTGCGAATAAGGCTGTAGTCGTGTGTTGCCATGAAAATGGCTCGTCCCGTTTTACTGATGTCCCAAAGGAGTTTCATAATCTCCTCTGATGTGATGGGGTCTAGATTACCCGTGGGCTCATCTGCCAAGATCAATTCCGGATCGTTGAGCAAAGCCCGCGCAATGGCGATACGTTGCTGTTCACCTCCCGATAGTTGGAAAGGCATTTTGAATCCCTTGGTTTCCATGCCCACCTTTTTCAAAACATCCTCAATACGCTCTTCCGCTTTTGCCTTGTCGGTCCAACCCGTGGCTTTGGTCACGAAAAGCAGGTTTTCATGAACATTCCGGTCGGTAAGGAGCTGAAAATCCTGAAATACGATACCGATCTTGCGGCGGAGAAATGGGATGTCCTTCTCTCGCAAAGTCGATAGATCGAATCCGGCCACTTCGCCTTGACCCTGATTGAGTTCGAGGTCTCCGTAAAGAGTTTTGAGCAGAGACGACTTTCCGCTACCGGTCTTTCCGATCAAATAAACGAAAGCTCCTTTTTCAATTTCGAAGTTTACATCGCTGAGTACGAGGCTTACGCGTTGGTAGATGGAGGCCCGGTTTAGGGAAATGAGTACGTCCATGTGACTTTGGATTCAAATTTGGGCTAAAATAATAATAAACAGACGGCGTTTGATAACTATCTCAATCCGCAAGCCCCCTCCGCATGTTACTATTGTACTTTAGCTTCGCCAATACTGTACCGAGCAGATTGATATGAAACACTTAAAAGGGCTATTGTTGGGTGCTGCCGTTGTCTTGACCATTGGTCAAGGCCAAGCTCAACAAACCGAGATACACACACATCCATACGAGGCTTACGACCGAGCGAGAGTGCTGTTCGATAAGGGACAATTCGTTCAAGCGAAAAATCAATTCACCAAGGTGATCGAGTCATCCCCGGAACCGCATTCCGAAATTCGAATCGATGCCGAATATTACCACGCCATTTGTGCGCTCGAATTGCAGCAGCGCAATTCAGAGCACGAAGTCGAAGAGTTCGTTCGAGCACATCCGGCTTCACCAAGGGTCGATGAGATCACGTGGCATACGGCGAACCACTACTTTGGCCGCCGAAAGTACAATGACGCTATCGATTGGTACGAAAGGTTGGATCCGCGAATTCTGGCTCGTGCAGAGCGTCCCGAGTATCACTTTAAATTAGGATACAGCTACTTCATGCGCGAGAAGTTCGAAGAGTCGAAACCTCACTTGTTGGAGGCTGTCGAGTCCAAAAGCGAATATCGTTCTTCAGCGATCTATTACTACGGCCATATAGCGTACTCCGAAGGGAAGACCGCCAGCGCCCTCGAGTATTTTGAGAGCTTGCGGGGCGATCCGAATTTTGGACCCATCGTTCCCTACTATATCACCCAGATCTACTACGACCTGGAGTCATGGGAGGAATTGGCTACAAGCGGCGAATCACTCCTAGCGTCGGCTACCGAGAAACGCGCCCCGGAAGTGGCAAGGCTTATCGGAGAGGCTCATTATCACCTTGGCGAATACGAAGTAGCACTTCCATACCTTCAGCGTTATAGAGAAGAGGGGCCAAGAATGAAGGATGAGGATTACTACCAGCTCGGTTATACTTATTACCGAACTGAATCCTACGATGAAGCTATTGGCGCCTTCAATAAAATTGTCGATGCACGCGATTCACTGGCTCAAAATGCCTATTTCCATTTAGCTGATTGCTATCTTAAAAAAGATCAGAAGAGTGAGGCCTTGAACGCCTTTGAATCTGTTGCCAAGTTAAACTTCAATCCCGACCTTACAGAAACTGCTCGATTCAACGTAGCCAAATTGAGTTACGAGGTCGGAAATCCATATCAGAATCCAGGTCGTGAATTGCAGGCATTTATTGATGATTACCCCGAATCGGAATACTTTGAAGAAGCATCTACATACTTGGTAAATGCGTACCTAACGACCAAGGATTACGGACGTGCTCTGGAGAGCTTGGAGCGATTGGGACCGAGGAATCGACAACTCCAAAGCGCTTATCAAAAGATCGCTTTTAACCGTGGTATAGAGTTTTTTAACAACCGCATGTGGCAAAATGCGATCAACCTTTTCAGTAAGAGTTTACGGTACCCTATCGATCGTACCATGGAAGCGGAGTCGTACTACTGGATGGCCGAAGGGTATTTTCAGCAGAAGCGATACGATGAAGCACGAGTGGCATACACCGATTTTCGCGTTACTCCCGGGGCTACTACAAGTCCTCTTTTCAACCGATCACGGTATGGGCTGGGCTATGTTTACTTCCAATCCAAAGATTACAATAACGCCGCCACTCAATTTCGTAAATTCGTGGATGAGGCCAACAATGAAAATGAACGCCTAATACACGACGCTCAACTTCGCATTGGCGATAGCTACTTCGTTACCAAAGGGTATTTCACGGCCAACCGCTTTTACGAAGCTGCGGCAGCCACGGCCGGACCCGATGTAGATTACGCTTACTTTCAAGCGGCACTGTGCCAAGGACTCCTGGGTAACAACCAGGCCAGGATCAATCAGTTGCAGTCACTCATCCAAGAGCAGTCCGAGAGTCAATATATCGACGACGCGCTGTACGCGCTAGGGAAAAGCTACATGCAGAGCGAGCAAAACGATTTGGCCGTTCAAACTTTCCAACGGGTATTGGATGATTATCCGGATTCGTATTATGGGCGCAAGTCACTCATGAATCAAGGGTTGATCCACTACAATATCGGGGCGAATGAAGCCGCACTGATCAAGCTGAGAGAAGTGGTCGATCGTTACCCTAATTCTCCGGAGGCGAACGAAGCCATTTCCGTCGCGGAAAAGATCTACATCGACCTGGGAAATATAGAAGCCTATGCCGACTGGGTCAAGGGACTCGACTTTACCAATATCACCGATGCCGAATTGGATAGCTTGAGCTTTGACGCGGCCTACTTGAAGTACACTCAAGGCGATTGTAACAAGACCTTACCCGCGCTCAATCAGTATCTACAGAAGTACCCGAGTGGGATCTTCCACCTCGACGTTCACTACTACCGTGCGCAATGTCGCTACCGGGTAGACGACCTAAGCGGTGCCTTGGAGGACTACGAGTTCTTGGCCATGGCGAAGAAGAATAAATACTCTGAAGAGTCCTTGTTGCAGTCGAGCTATCTGTACTTCAGTCGGAAGAACTGGGAAATGGCCTTGGAGCGTTACGCTGTTCTGGAACGCCAAGCGGCCTACCCCGAGAATCGCCGTACCGCGGTGATCGGACTCATGCGAACGAATTTCAAGCTCGAAAAGAGTGAGCAATCGGTTCAATACGCGAATCGCGTACTGCGTATGGACAAACTCGATGTCGACCTGGAGCAGGAAGCGCACATTATCTTGGCCAAGAGCGCCATTAAGTCCGGTGACCGCGAGGTGGCCCAACGCGAGTTCCTGTGGGTCGAAGACAAAGCGGCCAACGTCTTCCGCGCAGAGGCAAAGTACTACCTCGCTGAATTGGAATTCGATGCGGGCAACTACGAAGAGAGTCAAAAGCGCATTTTCGATCTGTTACAGAATATGCCATCGTACCAGTTCTGGGGGAACAAAGCCTTGATCTTATTGGCGCGTAATTACTGGAAACTCGATGATCTGTACCAAGCGAATTTCACCTTGGATCAGATTCTACAGCGAAGCAATAACGACGAGATCTTAGCCGAGGCACAGCGATGGAAAGAAGCTATCGTGCGCGCTCAAGAGCGTCAGATCGAAGAGAAACAGCGCATCGTGATCGACACCCTACAGATCGAGATGCCCGACGATATGGAGGAACAGGAAAATGAAGAATAAGATGAAAAGATTGGTTTTCCTCAGCATATTAACGATTTGCGTCTACGGCGCGATGGCACAACCCGGCGACCTGGGAACCGAGGAGATAACGGTGGTCAAAGAGTACGATCCAACGCTTTCGGATGTTGTAAAGCTCCAGTATTTCCCTTCGCTGAAGAACACGAATCCGGAGCCACTAAACCTCCAGTACAGCATTCGTCCTTTGGAGTACGAAACTCGTTTTACACCAGAGCCAATAGCTCCTGCGCGCATAAGTCGCACCAAGCTCGATAAACTGTACAAGAACTACCTCGAAGTGGGCTTTGGAAATTACACGACACCGTACGTGCATTTCAGTCATTCGAGCCGTAGAAACCGAAATTGGTCGGGCGGAGTTTACGTGCGCCACTTGAGCTCTCAAGGAGGGATCAAGGATTACGCCTTCAACGGGTTTGCACAGAACAACGTCGGGGTGTTCGGCCATAGGTACTACAGCGGCCTTAACCTGGGCGGTCGTTTGTACTACGATCACGATCGTATTCACTACTACGGAAATGTCGCGGAGGATATTGAGAAGGATAGTATTCGCCAAGACTTTCACACGGTCGGAGCGGAGTTCGAGCTCAAGAGTTCCAAAGATCGCGATGAGGTGGTCTTAGACTGTGTGGAAGTGAAATACATGCGCTTCTTTGATGCCGCTGATGGGGCGGAAAACAATCTGCAATTCTTAGCTGAGATCTCTACGCCTGTGAGAGAAGTACTTTTTAGGCTCGATGTGGATGCGCGGTACTTGAACACGGCCTTCGACACTTTGGCACAAGACTATTTTATATTCGGGATTCGCCCTCGGATCGAGAGTCAGTATGGGGATCTACATTTTACGCTGGGTATACATGCTTACTTAACAGGAGACCTTACTGCTGAATCGACCCGCGCGAACTTGTTTCCGCAGATCGATGTGACCTACAATGTGGTTGACGATATCCTGATCGCTTATGGTGGATGGGACGGACGCTTGATGCCGAACAGTTACCGCAGTTTAACTGAGCAGAACCCCTTCATCACGGATTATTTTCAGCCTGAGATCACTGTTCAGAAGGGGCGCATCTTCGCGGGGTTGAAGGGAGCGCTGAGTTCACAGGCGAGCTTTAATGTAAAGGCTCAGTTCGCATCGTATAGCGACTACGTATTGTTCTACAATAATCCGTACAGTCCGGTAGTTGGCGATCTCGACACCAACAAATTCAAGATCATTTACGATGAAATGGGTGTATTTACAGTGGCCGGCGAGGTGTTCTTCCAAACGGGTGATAAATTCACGGCCGGACTCCGAGGTGCGTTCAATAGTTACTCCCCGGAGAACTTTGCGGCGGCTTGGAACCTTCCATCGCTTCAATTGACCGCATTGGGTAAGTATCTCATTGGCGACAAGATCTATGTGGACTTGGAGGCCTTTTTAGTGGGGGAGCGACAAGTACTACCCGCCAACTTGGCGGGCGTACCCAATGACCGCGAGGTATTGCCTGCGTACGTGGATGTCAATCTCGGGCTAGAGTATCGCTATAGCGAGCTCTTGTCGGCCTTCTTGAGGTTAAACAACTTGACGGGGTCCAAGTACGAGCTGTGGCTCTATTACCCGGCTCAGCGATTCAATGTGCTGGGTGGCTTTACCTATCGATTCTGACCGGAACGGGAAGTTCCGCATCGGCCCGCGAGGGCCATATCCCAAAGGCTGTTGATAACTGCATTATAATTGTTGAAAAACTCAGTGTTTACGCGGGTTTCGGCGCGGTTTTAGGGGTTGAATTTACTATCTTTGTTAACCTAAGATTAAGACCTGACGAAACCTTAGAGTTCTTTCTATGAGTGATGAAATAAAGCCGAAAGAGTACGAGGCCGGGAGTATTCAGATTCTCGAAGGCATGGAAGCCGTGCGCAAGCGTCCGGCCATGTACATTGGAGATGCGGGGCAGAAGGGATTGCACCACTTGGTATACGAAGTCGTAGATAACTCCATCGATGAGGCCCTCGCCGGGCATTGTGATACGATCGATGTGACCATCCACGAAGACAATTCGATCAGTGTAAAGGATAACGGGCGTGGTATTCCGGTGGATATCCACCCGAAGGAGAAGCGTTCGGCCCTGGAGGTCGTCATGACCGTACTGCATGCCGGGGGTAAGTTCGACAAGGACAGTTACAAGGTATCCGGTGGTTTGCACGGGGTCGGTGTAAGTTGTGTTAACGCCTTGTCCAACGACCTGCACGCCATCGTGCACAAGAACGGAAAGGTTTACGAGCAAAAGTACAAGCGCGGGGTTCCTCAGGGGCCGGTCAAGGAAACCGGTACAACGGATACGCGTGGTACCATCGTCTACTTTAAGCCGGACGATTCCATCTTCGCCGAAACGGAGTACCGCTATGACATTCTCGTAGCGCGTATGCGCGAGCTGGCCTTCTTGAACAGGGGAATCACGTTGAACATCACCGATGAGCGCCGCACAGAAGAAGATGGAAGCTTTGTGAGCGATTCTTTCTTCAGTGAGGGAGGTCTCAAGGAATTCGTTGAATTCCTCGATGAGAACCGCGACAAGTTGCTTGAAGAGGTGATGTACATGGAGGGTGAGCGGAACGATATTCCCGTAGAGGTCGCCATGCATTACAATACCACGTTCAACGAGAATATCCACTCTTACGTGAATAACATCAATACCCACGAAGGGGGTACGCACTTGGCCGGATTCCGGAGAGCGCTTACTCGTACCTTGAAGAAGTACGCCGAAGATAGCGGCATGCTCGAAAAGGAAAAGGTAGAGGTGAGTGGTGACGACTTCCGCGAGGGTTTGACCGCCGTGGTTTCCGTAAAGGTTATGGAGCCTCAGTTCGAAGGTCAAACGAAAACCAAATTGGGTAACTCAGAAGTGAGCGGGGCTGTAGACCAATTGGTCGGTGAAATGCTCTCAAACTATCTTGAAGAGCATCCTAAATCGGCTAAAGTGATCATCCAAAAGGTTATTCTTGCAGCACGTGCTCGTCACGCCGCAAGAAAGGCCCGAGAGATGGTGCAACGCAAAAACGTGTTGACGGGTACCGGTCTTCCTGGAAAGCTGTCCGATTGTTCGGATAAAGATCCGGAAGCTTGCGAGATATTCCTCGTAGAGGGAGATTCGGCAGGTGGAACGGCCAAACAAGGCCGCGATCGAAAGTTTCAGGCCATACTCCCGCTTCGGGGTAAGATCCTCAACGTTGAAAAGGCCATGCAGCACCGCGTTTTTGAGAACGAAGAAATCAAGAACATCTTTACGGCTCTGGGAGTCACAATAGGTACAGAAGAAGATGAGCGTGCATTGAATATCGAGAAACTGCGGTACCATAAAGTCGTTATCATGTGTGATGCTGATGTTGACGGAAGCCACATATCGACTTTGATCTTGACCTTCTTCTTCCGCTACATGAAAGAACTAATTGAAGCTGGTTACATCTATATCGCCACGCCACCACTGTATCTCGTGAAAAGGGGAAGCAAAGAGCAGTATGCGTGGAACGATGACCAACGTGACCAACTGATGTTGGAAATGGGCGGTGAAGAGAAGAAAGGAGTCGGTGTTCAGCGCTACAAAGGTCTTGGAGAGATGAATGCTGAACAGCTATGGGAAACAACGATGCGTCCGGATGGCCGCACCCTGCGTCAAGTTTCAATAGACAGCGCAGCGGAAGCGGATCGCGTGTTTTCCATGCTTATGGGAGACGATGTTCCACCCCGACGTGAGTTCATCGAAAAGAACGCGAAATACGCGAATATCGACGTCTAATTTGGTTAGTTTTTATTGGAAGTCCCGCCGCCTACGGCGGGATTTTCATTTTTATCCCCTTCGAAGGAAGATCAGGATTCAAACGGTTTGACTTATCTGATCAGGGTAATGGTTCCTTTCTCCACAATCTCGCGTCCGCTGAACGTTCGGAAATACAATCGCCAAGTGAATACATCTTGCTTAGCTTCCGTTCCGGCGTTATCAACAGTACCGTTCCAACCGGTACTCAGATCACTCGATTCCCAGATCATTTGGCCGTTTCGACTGTAAATTTGAAACAAGTAGGTGGTCGGATCCGCTCCTAGGATAACTGGAAAAAACAATTCATTGGTTCCGTCCTGATTCGGTGTAAAGGCATTCGGAACATAGTAAAAGAATTCCTCAACAACGAATAGCGTTTTTGTGGTAATGCCTTCGCATCCCATGCTGTCAGTGACGGTCAGAGAAACCAAGTATTCTCCGTCCTGCTGATAGACATGCGTGACCACACTGTCTATTCCGCTTGACCCATCGCCGAATTGCCAAGTCCAGCTCGCAATGGCATCTGTAGTATCGTAGAATGTGGCATACGGATCTGCAGTATCAACCGAATCGGGTCCCACGATTCCCGGAATCGGTGCCTCATGGTAGGGTACAAAGTACTGACCGTAGGCCGTACATCCGTTGAGGTCGCTCACTGTTAGGTCGTAGAAGCCAGTCATTAAACCCGAAATTAAGGAGCCCGTTGAGCCATCACTCCACTCGTATAAATAGGGGGAGGTGCCTCCGGAGGCAGCCACTTCAATGAACCCATCAGCTCGACCGCAAGCTTCGGGAAGGCCTAAAATGGAATCAATAACAACCGCGAAATCCATGTTGCCAACTGTGAAGGTGTCAGTATGTACACAGCCCAAGGCGTCCGTACATATAAGACTATATACACCGGCGGTAACATTTGACAATGTGTCCGATACAGATCCGTTACTCCACAGAATTTGATAGGGCAGAACACCACCGGCTATGTTTGGAATAACCCTTCCTACGCCATTGTTGCATCGATCGTCTTCAACGACCGGATTAAAAAGCAGGCTGTCGGCCTCGAAAACGTCAACGGTATCACTGACCCAGCATCCTTCCTGATCAGTTAAGGTTACGAAATAGGTGCCGGCTGATATGTTCAATAGGTCGGCAGTGGTGTCTCCAGTGGACCATAAATAACTGAGGGGCACCGCATTTCCGGTCGATAATGAGGTGATGTTTCCCGTACTATCTCCTTTACAAATGACTGAGTCGACATCCCACAGTGGGTTCAAACCCGAGAACTGTATGTTTACAGTGTCCGATATTGTCTGTTGATTTCCGCAGATCAATACGCTGGCGTAGTACGTCATATTTCCAGGAGGAAGTACCTGAATGGTATCGCCAATACCTATGCTGGTTCCAGTTGAATCGAACCACTCAACGACGGGTGGAATATTACTGAAGACTGTCGGAGCAAAAGCGATGGGAAATGAAAAATATGACGTCCCTACTGGGAAAAAGGACATTCCATCCTGATTGACGGTCCAGGTCACCGGCGCAGTTGCCGTACCCGCATTTCGACCAGGAACTACCACAGTGAAAGACAAGTCTGAATTAGTCACTGCTTGTATCGCATGACCATAATTCCAATTGGTACAGAGAGGTTTGCTCTGAATATGCATTTCGATGTGGTTGTCGGCCTCGAACAGTTTAATTTGAGAACTAAAGAGTAGTCCGGTACAGCTGAACATGGGAGTTTCGCAAAAACCAGCAACGAATACCCGCTGTCCCGGTGGCCCGTATATTCCGTACATCACTGCATAGACCGGTGGAGGAGGAAATGGGGAAGGGTTTACATCTTGCCATGGCCCGAGGATGGCATTGGTGGGTGTGTTTCCCGCCGTGGGTGCTGGACCCGTAATGTCCCAGTTCGAATACCCGGTGGCTACCGTAGTGTCGAAAGTGATGTAGTTGTTCGAGCTGAAAACCAACTTATCGTACGTATTCCCGAAGAAAGTAAAATTGAATCCCAAAGCAATAACGTCCGAGTATTGATCGTCTGTTAGATTCGCCCCATTCGCGTAAACGAGGGTCGGAGCCACATGATCAACTTGAGCACCCAGAGTGACTGAGTCTGAACCGCATATGACCTGATCCAATCCCGCCCAAATTTGTGCGGGAACTGTGGCCCAAGAAAAGAGAAGAATAACAAGAAGAAGAGTTTTTTTCATGAATGGGTTTTTCGTAGGTCCATATGGCAAGGTTAAAAGTACCAAAATACACGAGAGAAATGGCCAATTCGTTGGTGTAACCCCCTAAACGTTTGTTAACTTTGTGGCCCCAAAATCAGAATAATAAAGGCATAAGACCGGAACAATTGGATAGATTTGTTCTGTAATGCCTGTAAAATATAGCAAACTCAGCGATTACAAAAT
>JAGWBA010000013.1 GCA_021296215.1 Flavobacteriales bacterium | reverse complement strand
TCTAATGTCCGCAGGGATTTATGTGACTATTTTGAAGATAGATTTTTAACCAATGACACACTTTAGTGAACACTCCCGGTTTATACATAGGAATCTTGTTGTATCAAGTGAACCATCACCACCGCCATGGCACCAGCCGCACCCGATATCATACCCGGACGACCTCCGAACAAACTGGTGATCAAACCCATCATAAAGGCACCGTAAAGACCAACCAAGGGATCGACTCCGGCCACGAAAGCGAAAGCCACGGCCTCTGGAACCAATGCAAGGGCTACGGTCAGGCCGGATAAAATATCCGATTTAGGGTCGAAGGTAAAGTTGTGAAAGAGTTTGCGCATGGGATTTCTTTTCGTTCGCTAAAAAGGCCGCAAAAATACGAAAATAAAAAGCCCCGGCCCAGCCCGGGGCTTCTCTATATAGTTGACACTATCTTAGTCAGCGACCTCCAACATCGGAATGTCAAGAGCGAGCTGAGCGTTGACCAATGCTTCGATCTTGTTCTCGGCCTGGAAGAAGGTCACTACCTTACCGGTCGGAAGCGACTTCTTGAACATTTGCGTACCAGGTCTTTTTCAGCTTCAATAAATCCATTTGGTATTGAACCATTCCGTTCCAAAGCTCATCGGCTTTTTCATCGGTCATGGTTTCGTAGTTCTCCGCAAAATCACGGATAACGGCGATACGTTCGTTCTGAATCTTGTATTGCGCCGCCTGATACTCGTTGTACAACGCCCAAAATACTTCAGATTCCTCCTCGGTCAACTGCATTACTTCAGCGATCGCGGCTTTTTTCTCGACCTGCAACACCTCGCGGGTCATTTCCAAATAGTCATTCACGTTCTACGCCCGGCCAAAGGTCGTTGCCGCGAGCATGAGCAGGGATAGGATCAATTTTTTCATTCTAAAGGGTTTGATGTTAATGGTCCCCGTCAAGGGGCTCAGAACCAAATTTACCCCGTTCATTCCGCTCCCCAAAGCCCTCAGTTTTATTTTTTTCGTTGCGTATCTTGAGCACCTAAAATTTGACCGAATGAAGAAGTTTGTTCTAATTGTTTTTCTCGCCCTAGCGGGCGGATGGACATCTTTGTCCGCCAAAGAAGGTATGTGGATTCCATGGCTGCTCGAGAAGTTGAATGAGCAGGAAATGCAGGACTTGGGAATGACCATCACCGCTGAAGATGTCTACAGCGTTAATCAAGGGAGCCTCAAAGACGCTATCGTCCATTTCGGTGGTTTCTGTACCGGGGAGGTCATTAGTAAGCAAGGACTGGTGCTGACTAATCACCATTGCGGATATGGAGCGATTCAGAGTCATACCTCTCTGGAGAACAACTACTTACGAGATGGGTTCTGGGCGATGAATCACTCCGAAGAATTGCCGAACGATGGCTTGTATGTTGAGTTCATCAAACGGATCGAGGATGTATCTAAATTGGTCCTGTACGAGGTAACGGACGATATGACCGAAAAACAACGAGGCGATAAGATCAAGGAAAACGTGGATACGCTTATCGAAAAGTACGAGGCCGAAACAGAATTCGACGCTGAGATTCGATCCTATTTATGCAGGAAATCAATATTTCGTTTTCTTAACTCAAACCTTTAACTATATCCGCTTAGTTGGCGCGCCTCCATCGAGCATCGGAAAATACGGTCGCGATACCGACAACTGGATGTGGCCGCGCCATACGGGTGATTTCTCCATGTTTAGAATCTATGCAGATGCGAATAGTGCACCGGCCGATTACTCCGAATCGAACGTCCCTTACAAGCCACAACACTATTTACCGGTTTCTCTCGCCGGGACTCAGGCGGGTGATTTCACCATGGTTTTCGGATTTCCCGGCTCTACGGACGAATATATGCCGGCCACGGAGCTCGAACTTATGGTTGGACAGTGGAATCCGGCCAAAATAGAATTGCGAACAAAGGCCATTGAACTTATGGTCGAAGCAATGAAGGGCGACGAGCAGATCAAGATTCAATACGCAAGTACCCAAGCCGGCTTATCGAACAGCTGGAAAAAATGGATCGGTATTGGGCAGAGAATCGAATTCACCAAGGCCATTGAAAAGAAGAGGGTCCGGGAGGAGCAATTCCAGAAAGCTGTGGCCACTAATCGAAGGTTCGATGCGCGTTATAAAACCTTGTTGCCCAATTACGACATGCTCTATGGTCAATGGTCGCCAACCGTGATGGCGCGCGACTATTATTTCGAAACGTGTTTCCGTGCGATGGGCAGCACGTACTTCATCTATCGCTTACGCGACCTCGAAGAAAAACTACAAGCCGAAGGGGCTGAAGCGGAAATGAGCAGTGCACTCGTAGAAGCTGCTGGCCATTTCAAAGACTATAACGACGAGCTCGAAAGAACGCTTTTCGTAGAAATGATGCAGTATTACGTCGATCACGTTAACAGCGAAATGCGGGCTCCGGAGCTCAATGGCTGGAATGCCGAGAAGGCCCTGGAGCTTTTTAACGACTCGTACTTTACGAGCGAGGAGCGATTTAATGACCTTTGACCATGAGCCCAAAGAAGGCTCTGAAAAAGCTTCAGAAGGACGAATTATTTGCTTTGACCCTTGCTATGTATCAGTTCTACAGGTCGAACCTCGCGCCAAACTACAACTCGGTGAAAGCCCAACTCGATAGCATGGATCGCTTGTATATGAATGCTCAAATGGAGGTGTTTTCTCGCGATCGCTTCTTTCCGGATGCGAACAGTACATTGAGATTGAGTTATGGAAAGGTCGAAGGTTTTGCGCCTCGCGACGCTATTACCTATGACCATTATACTACTCTTAGCGGAGTGGTGTCAAAATATGTGCCGGCGATTACGAGTTCGACCTTCCGGAAAGACTTCTCGAACTGGAGGAGTCAAAGGAATATGGCGATTACGCCAACGAACATGGAGAATTGCCGGTATGCTTTATAGCCAGCAACCACACTAGTGGCGGAAATTCCGGGTCTCCGGCGATCAATGGCCGCGGTGAGCTGATCGGGCTTAATTTCGATCGCGTATGGGAGGGAACCATGAGCGACTACAATTTCGACGAACGCATTTGTCGAAATATCATGGTGGATAATTCGTTACGTGTTGTTCATTGTTGATAAATTGGCCGGAGCCAGCCATTTGGTCGATGAGATGGACCTCGTTTATGGAGCGGAGGAGGAGGTCGTCGGTGAAGACAATATTCCTACCGAAATGGAAGTGGCAGAATAAGGCATTAAAAAATACTTGGACGACCACTATTGGCCGCCCTTTTTTTCACCCACTCGGTATCCGAGTGGGTGTTTTTTTAAGAGAAGGGAAGGAGGCCATTCCGGCTAGGTTCGATCGTGAAATTACAGGTCAGCTAAACTCAACGGATCCAAGTATTCAAAATACAATTTTACTTAACAGCGCGAGGTCAATCCTTCTGAATTTCGTTCTAAAATGGTTCGTCGAGATTAGAGCGTGAGGTGAAAGAGGATATTCGACCGTATGTTTAGATTATCGAATATAAAAAACTGGAAAACATATATATATACACAGTATATGACAATCTGTCACGGTGATGTTTTGAGCCTTATTCGCCTGTTTTGGCCTACTTCCAGTTGACTCTGATGTACGATCTTTTCTTCTGAACTTTTGCGGGTACGCTCTCTAAAAAATCATCGCGAAGCGCCGCCAAAAGAAACTCTTTTGTAAAGCCTTGGTGAACCACTAAACTAACTTCTCGAACCGGTTGAGGGTCTTCAAATGGAATGATGTTTTCGGGTTTTGAACCTTCTCGTGCAGAGAGCTCCGGGATAAGTGTAAAGCCACCATTTTGATCGACCAGTTGTTTGAGGGTTTCGATGCTTCCACTTTCATAAGCGAAGCCTTGATGATCGATTTGTTCGCTCTTCGGTCTACAGATGTTGAGGACCTACGATCGAAAACAATGACCTTCATTGAGGATTCACAGGTCTTCATCGGGGATTTTTTCAGGGTCTACGCTTTCTTGCCCATACAAGGGGTGAAGGTTAGAAGCATAGATCATGAACGATTCGTTGAAGAGCGAAATCTCTCTGATCTCGGGTTCGTCGAGTGGTGTTACGAGTAGTCCGATATCGAGTTGATCGCCTTTGAGTCGGTCGATGATCTCCATGGTCTGTAGTTCTTCAACTACTAAGCGCACTTCGGGGTGTCGGCCTGTGAATAGCTTGAGAAAACGGGGCATCACATAAGGAGCCAAGGTTGGTATTACCCCAATGCGGAATTCTCCATCCATCGTTTCCTTATCCGATTTGATAATGTCTTTGAGCTGGTGGATCTCGCGCAACACCTGGCGCGCCTTTTGGACAATACGCTTGCCGAACTCCGTTGGCTCTATATAGGCTTCTTGGTCCTGTCGAATAGGAGCATACTCCACTCTTCTTCGAGCTTTTTGATCTGCATGGTAAGGGTAGGCCGGGTGACATAACACGATTCGGCAGCGCGAACGAAACTTCTGTGCGTATCGAGCGCCATGATGTATTCAAGCTGTTGTATGGTCATCTCAATAGAATTCGAAGCGGTACTCGAGACCGATGTTCAACATCCATGTACGGTTATACGCCTCGCGCACCTCGTCCAGAAACAGATCGCTCTGCCCAATAAAATAGCGGGCATCGAGCCTCAGTCCCACGTGTCGACCAAAGAAGAAGTTGAGTCCACCACCAATGATTACCGCGTTATCTCTGGTGTTCCAGTCGCGATCTTCGAAGTTCAGGTTCTCCGTGTTCTCCAAATTTGAAACTCCCGCAATAGGAGGGTCGATGTTGAAGATCTCCTTTACTTCTCCGCCCGTAGCATAGCTGAAGTTGTATCCTGCCAAGAACCTCAGTCGTAGAGGCCCGTCACCGAGGTTCAATTGAGCCATGAGTGGAATATCGAAATAGTTGATATCGTATTCCTCGCGATAGTACCCCTCGTACTGAATTCCATCAATCCATGCAGACCCTTCTTGATGGATCGTAGCACCTCGACCGCTCCAACCTGGTTCGATCCGAACAGAAAGTCGTTCGATTACTTGATACTCCAAGGCAAAGGCGAAGTTTCTCCCGTATTTGCTGATAATGTCGATTTCAGAAGTGTCACTGGAGGCATTCCAGTCGCTTAGGGCCGAACCCCCTTTAAGCCCGAGGGTCAATTGCGCTTGAGTGCTAAGTCCAAATGCTATAAACGAACCGAGTAGAATTATCTTCTTCATAAGTGTTATTTATGAGCCGGCAATATACGAAACGGGACTATTCTCGAAAGGTGTACCGCACAACCTGTTCGATGTAGGTCTCGTTGATCTGTGTATGCGCCTTAAAAGTGACCTCTTTCCACCATCCTGACATGCGTTCGAACCGGCAGGTGTTCGTTTCTTCAAACGAAAATACCCCTGAAACTAAGGGCTCCAGAGGCTCTTCGCCCATAGCTTCGCGTAGTTTCAGGTAGTCGTTGATCGCTTTGAGGGCTGTTTCGGGATAGATCGTAGTTTGTGTTTGCAGCACGGCAATGCTGTCGTTTAATTCAACGATTCGGGTGACGAGCTCCCCGGGAACAGGTTCGTTTGCGAAATCGATGGGAATGTCCTTTTCTTGACGTTTAACGGAGTCGCGATGCATGGCGATGTTGAAGGCGTTAAAAAGCGTTTCGTATGGCTGAAGAGCGGTTTTTTCGACTTGAACCCGCTGATCAACTCTATTCTTCATTTCAACCACCATCTGGTCGACTTCTTCGTTGGACATTTCGATCCCGCTCTTTTTGAGCGACGTGCCTACGTAGTCGAACATGGCGAAATACACGCTTTGGACTTCATCCCAATTCCGCAATCCCCGGAGTCGACCCGCGGGATGAACCTTCACTTCCATGGTGAGGCTGTCGGTTCGGGCCAATATCTGATCCACGGCATACTGTAGTTCCGGTACGTCTGTAAAGACGTCGACCCTAAAACGCTGAGCAAGCCATTTCAGCGTGAATCCGTTGCTTGATGCCGTCAATACCTCAATGAAGTCATTAGTGCTATCGAGCCGTTCGCTGATCACCGAATCGTTCCTCGTGATTCGTTCTTTATACGTGATCGTCAGCCGTCGCTCTTCGCCAACTTCCCACTTGGGCAGCAGTAATAGCCAATCGGACCCTTGAGCCAAGAGGGCCGAGGGGAACAGTAAAAAAGCAATAAGGATCGATTTCATGATACGGTGAATATAATCTTCTAACGGCGAAAAAGTACCTTTGCCGTGTGAAGCAACACAAACATCGGTCCATTCGACAACCCGAATACCCCGGAGGAACCAAAGCCTTATCGGGATTCATTAAGAGCCGATTAAAGTATCCCGTGTCGCGTATTCCGGATCAAATCAAAGGGGTCGTGCGGGTGAAAGCCGATATCGACAAATCCGGAAAGGTAGTCGGGACCAAGGTCGTTGCCGGACTCGGACCGGAATTCGATCAAGAGGCTCAGCGCGTCGTCAAGTTGCTCAGATTCTTAGTTCCTGAGAATCGGGATATTAGAGTGACCTATCACAAGCAGTTCAACGTTGGGTTTAATCCGCCAGCGCCTAAAGCGAAGCCCATTTCCACAGGGGAAAACAAAGCCAAACCTCAGCAGGGTGGAATGCGAATCACATACCACTACACGCCGAGTAAGAAATCATAGGGTCTTCAGGTACTCGATCAAGGCCGTCCTTTCGGCATCGCTGAGGGTATCGCCAAAATAGTACCCCTGGTTGCTGTAACCGGGAAGTGTAGTGTCGTAGGTCTGCTTATCGACGGCACTCGTTTCTTCGGTGAAATTCCAACCCACTAGTCCGAGATCGTAATCACTGTGGTCCATGGTCCTTCGCCAGAACTGTGGTCGTGCGCCACTCTTCAGCAGTGTCCACAAATTAGGCACACTCCCGTTGTGCAAGTAGGGTGCGGTGGCCCAAACTCCATCTAACGGAGGGGCAGGTAGCCCCCTTCAGTCGCGAATCGCGCCGTAGGTGCAGAAACCCCATACCAACTTCCGTTGTACCAACTTTCGAATTCGTTCAAAGCAAAGTGCGCATTGGCCGGTAGGGGGTCGGTGCCCACTTCGCTCACGGGAATCAGGTAATTCGGGTAGCTGGCCTGGTCGCCGTAGCTTCCGTGGCAGCGTTGGCAAGTGTTTTCGAAGATCATTTTACCCTGTTCAACCAAGGCGGGCTCCACCGTCTCCGGGAAAATCGGAGGCTTAATGCTTTTGATGTAAGCCATGAGATCGGGTGCATGTGCGTCGATGGCGCGCGCTTCGGAACTATCGGTCATGGTCAGCAAGGCAGCTGCCGAAGAGATCTTGGAATGTTCCCCGCGACCGCTCCCCGTGTAGAATCCCGCGTTCCTTTTCGACATCAGCCACTAGGCCGGTACATCGGTTGGAACTACCACGTCGTCGTAGGCGAATTGAGCGTCATCGATCCAACTGAGATCCCGGGCATCGCGGTGGGCAACGAGGACTTGGGTGAGTTTATCGGCCGGATTCACACCAATGACCTCGGTGATGATCCTCGGACCGGTAATGGCCGTTCCGCGGCGAAAGCGCGCAAAGGCCTCGGCTTCATCGCTTCCGGCACCGTAGATCGCCGCAATTCCAGCATCGAGCAATGGCAGGGCAGAGGCCCCGTTGTTCGTGAAATCTCCAAATGAATTACCCAACCCAATAATGTACTGTCCCATCAGTTTTTGACCGTGGCATTGCAAACAATTCGGAGCTGCCACACGGGCTCCATTAGCGTGATCTATGGCCGTGAATGCGGGTGAAATAACGGCATTGTCGCCCGACCGATTCAGCACGTTTTCCGGGTCGGTGCCCATCGCCGCGGTGAACAGATCGTACGGAATTCCCGAGCTAATGTAGTCGCCATTAATGAGGTAATCTCGGCCTGCGGCCGGATCCCCATTGCGCTGGGGTTCGGAGTCGATCGATTGGAAGTTGTCGCCCACGGGCGAGTTGTCCACAGGGTCTTTTTTACACTGGACAAAAAACAAAAGAGCCCCTGAAAGGAGCATCCAATATAGCGAGCGAGGCGTCATAATTCTTGGTTGGTTAAAAAAGCCGGCCCCGAACAAACGAGACCAGCCGTGCCACCTAGAGCCAAAAGCGGCAACCTAAAAACCACTTGAGGCCTGAGCGCTTTCGTGCCCTAATGTTTCACGACCGCTTCTAATATAAGAATTAATGGACGCGTTTTCCGATTAAATACGTTAACTCTATCTGACTGTCGGCGATTTGCGTCGCTTCAGCTTCCATCCAGTCCACGGAAGGCACAACGAAATCGGCCCGTTTTCCGGCCTCCAAACTTCCGCGCGAACCTTCCCAAAAACCCGACTTCGCGGCCCAAAGGGTCATGCCGAGTAGCGCCTCGCGGCGCGATAGTCGATTCTCCCCGTTGAATCCTCCTGCTGGAAACCCATCGACATCCTGCCGGAATACGGCAGCGTAAAAGGTCCATTTCGGATCGATACGCTCAACGGGAAAATCCGTTCCCAGTGGCATCCAACCGTGCAAGTCGAGCAAATCACTGTAGGCGTACGCATGAGCAATTCGCTCCGGACCTAAGCGGTCTTCGGCCCAGTACATGTCAGACGTCGCGTGCGTGGGCTGAACGCTTGGGATTACAATATACTCCTTAAAGGAGGGGTAGTCGGTCGGCGTCACGACCTGCGCGTGCTCTATACGCCAGCGGCGATCATTCTTCGGATCCAAAACAGATGCATAGGCCGATAATACCAAAGCATTACCACTGTCGCCAATGGCATGAGTGTTCAACTGGAAATCGCTATCGGCAATGCGTTGAGCGATCTCGAACAGCCGAGCACTATCGGTAACCAACAATCCGCGCCAATCATGCCGATCGTGATAGGGCTCCTTGAGGTACGCACCGCGCGATCCCAATGCACCATCGCAGTAGACCTTGAATCCGCGTACAGTGAGCAAGTCGGTTTCGTACACCCCGTGCTCTATAAAGTGATCGAGCTCCCGGTTCTCGGCTTGTGCCCAAATCTGTAGTGGGAATGAAAGCGAGCCGATCTGCTGAAGGCTGTCGATGAAATAGATGGTTTCCATTGGAAGGCCGGCATCGATTAGGCCTGTGAGTCCGACCGCAAACAAATCGCCCTGCGCCTCGATCATGGCCTTGGCGAGCTGGTCTTTTGATTCTTCGGGCAAACTCCTTCGCAGGCTGTCCTCGGCCTTGTCGATACAAACGCCGGTAAGTTTTCCATCCAGAGTGGGCAATTCACCACCGGGGATATGTGTGGTTTCATTGAACTTGGCGATGGCCAGGGCTACATCGTTAGCGACGAGCGCGTGCCCATCGATACGCGTTAATGCCAACGGGCGATTTGGAAACAGGGCATTCAGCTCTTCGTTGGTCGGATATTCCTTGGTGTCCCAGTCGTTTTGATCCCAGCCGCGTCCGAGGATGGGCCCTTCAGTTACGCGTGTAGCGAATGATCGAACGCGTTCGAGGCATTCGTCCCAAGATTTGGTACCTGTAAGATCGACCCGTAGTTTTTGACGAGCGTAGTTTCTGAAGTGGGCATGGGCGTCAATGAGTCCGGGGTAGCATGCCTTTCCGTCCAGATCGAGCGAATCCTCAGCGTTATACGATCCAAAGAGCTCTTTGACCGTGCCTGTAGCGACTACGAGTCCATTGTCAATAACCATGGCTTCTGCGGTGCCGAAGGCCGTGTCGCAGGTGTAGATGGTTCCTCCGTATACGATGAGGTCGACTTGATCGCGAGAGGGCTCCATCGTGCCGCAGGCACAGAAAATACAAATAGAGAATAGGGAAACAAGGACAAAACGCATAGAAAGGGATTATGCTTAGCGTTTAAAGCGCAGTTCGGTGGAGGTTCCGCGGTCCTTTTCGGAGCGGATATCGAGTTCGCCGCCGAGGGCGTTCGTGAATTCCCGAACGAGACTCATACCGAGGCCAGTCCCGGTTTCGCCATGGATCCCGTGACCGGAGAATACTTCACCGCGAAGGATGCGATCGACTTCTGCATCGGACATTCCCACGCCTTCGTCCTCGACGAAGATCGAAACGCGGCCCGAGTCGATCCCGCGCACGCGAATAGTGCCGTTATGGGTGAATTTGATGCTGTTTTGTAGCAGGTTCCGGAGAATGAAGCTCTGGATATTCCGATCGCTTCGAACAAGGAGTTCGGTCGGAACGTCATTTACCAAGCGATTTCCTTTGTTTTCAGCCAACATGTTAAGCGAATGGAAAACGTCTTCCACCAAGGCTTTCACATGGATGGTGGTGAAATCTACGGATCGACTGTTCAATTGGTGGACACCCCACTGCAAGAGGTCTTCGAGGAGATTGCGTGCTTGGGAAAGGTTTTCAATGGCCGATGGAGCTATGGCTTTGATCTCTTCTTGACTCAGATCGCCCCGATTCATCATTTCGAGTAGCGTTTCGAGTCCGCCCATAGGCCCTCGTAAGTCGTGCCCGATAATACTGAGCAGTTGGTCCTTACTGCGATTGAGCTCTCGCAGTTCGATCTCCGATGCCTTTCTGCGTTGATCGTTCTTGAAGAGGAAATACAGGAATGCAAGGGTTACGAGAATGAGCACGATGGCTCCAATGATGAGGTAGCGTTGAAGTGCGATCCGTTCCTGGGTGCTTTCGTTCATTTCGCGCTGGATCGAGGTGATATCGAGCAAGTTGTTGTTCTCGCGCTGTAACTCCCTCATTTCCATGTACCGCACCTGGGTCATGGCTTCGCGCGATCTGAGCGTGTCGTCTATTTCGATGGCCCTGCGGGCCGATGCGTATGCGAGTTCGTGCAGCCCAAGCGTTTCCGCGGCTTTGGAGTGTTGGTTCAATGCGTCGAACAGAGTTACGGGATTTTCGATGACCTCGGGTAACGAGAGGAGGCGCTCCGTGATTTGAAGGGCTTTATCAGCCTGCCCCAGTTCAGTGTATGCCTCCGCGATTCCGATGTCGGCAATGGCCACATCGGACAAACTCACGGTCTCGGCAAAAAGACGACGGCTTTCGTAATTCGCTTCGATCGACTCTTCCCATTCCTTTCTTTCGGCGTAAAGGTCGGCGCACAGCCCAATGCCAAAGGCCAAGTCCGTTTTTCCGTCGGGAAATGACCTGGCGATCTCGATCACTCGATCGATCATTTCTTCGGCTTTTTCCAAATCCTTCAATTCGAGATAGGTCGAGGCCATATTACTCAGTGAAAGAGCGATCAGCCCGGTGTCTTCAAATGCGATCGCCATTTCCAGTGATCGGTTCAGATGTTCCAGAGCACGTGGGTAGTCTTCTACATCCATAAACACCGTGGCGAGGTTGTTATAGATGTAATGGGAGTAATCTTCGGACCGCTCCCAATTTTCAAAAACGCGCAGGCCTTCGTAGTAGTGGACAATCGCGGATTCGATCATTCCCATGTCACCCAAAACGTTGGCAATATTGTTGTGTGCGTCCGAAATATCGTATTCGTCGCCCACCTTTTCGTAAATGGACATGGCCTTTTGCCCATGCATCAGAGCCGAATCGAGCACGCCCTTGTAGTAGTACGCGGTACTCATGCTGATCTCTGCCCAACCGAGTAAGACGGAGTCATTGTACTCTTGCAGGAGTTCAATGGCTTTCCCTGCATAGTAGATAGCAGAATCGGTATTCTGATACCAGAATTCCTCGCTTTCCACTATGAGTGCTTCGATTCGATCGGCCTCGGCATTCTTGCGCACCTCATTCGATTCCTGAGCAAAAGAAGGGGAGCACCAGAGTACCAGCCCTATGATAGGGAATAGTTTCATGTTGTCTGACAAGGACATAGCCTGTCAAAAGTCCGAAAAAAAAGTGAAAGGGTTAACCCAAAACCACCTCGGAGAACCTAGGGAGAGTAAGGGCAATCAAAGTGGCGCCTTCTTTATCCTCGATGACGAGTTTGCCCTTCATTTCTGTCATGAAATCCATTACTAATTCCGTTTCGGACCGGTGGTGATCTACATGTGTTTTTGTGCAGCCCGTATGTTCAATCGACAAATTGACTCGATCCTCCACTACGGACGACACGATCGAAATCTTCCGCTCCTGAGTGTGTTGAAGGGATCTTCCCAACAAATTTTTCAATACGAATCTCAATCGTTCCGGATCGGACTTTACCGACAACTCCTTTTCAATAGATACTTCAATTTCCACTTTTTGCTCGAGCCGGGCTGGTCTGAGTCTATCTAGCTGTTCTTGCACGATGCCCTTAAGAGGAACTTCAGAGAGGGTGGGAGGCGCAACGGATTGTACATTTCCCCAATAAAGAAGGTGATCAATGGTTTCCTGGGTCTGTTGGATCTTGTTCATGGCTTCCGGACCGATCTCATCCAACTCGCCCTGGGTCAATTCGCCCCGCAGTATGAGTTGCAACAGAGATTTTAATCCGGACAATGGTTCTTAAATGTCTTTTTGAACCGTGCCCAAGAATTTTTTTGAATTTTGGACGATCGCAAAAGCACATCGCGCTGTTTTCCGATCAACTCGGCGTTCTTTCTGATTTCTATTGCGGAGCGTCGCAGTTCAAAATTCCTCAGAACTTGATCGGCCAGTGTTTTGAGCCCAAAGATCTGCGTTTCGATCAACGCTCTTGGTTCCCTATCGAGTACACACAAGGTACCTAGTGCATGACCCTCCGAAGTAATCAGCGGAAATCCCGCATAAAAACGAACATTCGGGTCATTGAGCACCAAGGGATTATCTACGAATCGACGATCCTCCATGAGGTTTTCAATGATCATTGGGCCACTACTCAAGATCGCATGGGCACAAAAGGCGATATCGCGATCCGTTTCCGACTCATCAACTCCGACTTTCGCTTTGAACCATTGACGGTCGGCATCGACAAGGCTGATCAAAGAAATGGGGGTTCCAGCAAGCAAAGAAGCGAGCTGCACGATGTCGTCGTACTCCTGTTCCGGGGAAGTATCCATGATCGCCAGACGCTCTATAGAGTCTAGACGTTCTATTTCGTTTACTGGAATCGGGGGCTTATTCATTGCGCTGAAGGTACAAATTCAATTGAGCGATTATCCCAACGAATTGTTAAGTGATCACCAAATGCAACGCGATGGAAACGAAAACTATGATTTGACCCCATTTCATCGTTGGTGCATACCACGAACTCTCCCAAAAGCGTGCAGCCAGATTACCTACAATGAATGAAGCCATCGAAAAAATGACCAGTGCCTGTGCCAAGAAAATTCCTCCGAGAAAAAGGGCGTAGAGGGCGGGTGAAACAGTGCTTGTGTCATTGGGAATGAACTGTGGTAAAAAGGCCAGAAAGAACAGGGTCACCTTCGGATTTAACAGATTCATGGTAACCCCTTTTTTGTACAGTCCTCTGAGATCCGCAATATTGGCCTTGCCAAGAGTGATTTGCTCGTTGGATCGAAAGACGATCCAGGCGAGATATAGCAAGTAAGCGGCTCCTGCGTATTCGACGAGGCTGAACAACAGAGGATTCGACTTGAGAAAAACGGCCGCTCCCAGGGCCACTACGGAAGTGTGAACGATCAATCCCGAGCATAAACCCAATGCGGTTGCAACACCGGCTTTCCAGTGGCGGCTCACACTTTGTGTAATGACAAAGATCAAATCCGGTCCGGGAGAGAGCGTAAGTAAAACGCTTGCGGTAAGGAAGTACAAGAAATCACCAAAGGACATCAGTCGTTCTTTTCGGCCAGCAAGCGCTCGAGGTCTTGAAGCTCATCACGGTATTTTGCAGCCGCTATGAAGTCCAGCTCTTTAGCCGCCTTTTCCATTTCCTTTCGACTGTGGATGATGGACTTTTGCAGTTGCTCTTTGTTCATGAACCGAATCACGGGATCAGCGGCAGCCTTGGGAATCTCGCTTTCCTCTATTCTGTTCGAATACCTGCTAACCGAAGTTTGACCGAGAATCTGTTCTTTGGATTTCTTAAGCGGAGTGGGAGTGATGTTGTGCTCCTCGTTGTACGCCATCTGCTTTGCACGCCTCCTATTCGTCTCGTCGATCGTGCGCTGCATACTTTTCGTGATCTTATCGGCGTACATGATCACAAGTCCATTGATATTCCTGGCCGCTCGTCCTGCAGTTTGAGTCAGGGACCGCTCAGACCTTAGAAAACCTTCTTTATCCGCGTCCAGTATTGCAACCAGGGATACCTCGGGTAGATCCAATCCCTCGCGAAGAAGGTTCACGCCAACGAGTACGTCAAATACACCGAGCCTTAGATCACGCATGATCTCGACCCGCTTGAGCGTATCTACATCGCTGTGAATGTAACGAGTGCGCACATCGTAACGCGTGAGGTACTTGGTCAGCTCTTCAGCCATACGCTTGGTTAAGGTGGTAACCAGTACTCTTTCCTCTTTTTCGACCCGTTGCCGAATCTCCTCCAGTAGGTCGTCGATTTGATTTTCGCTGGGCCTAACGTCGATCTTCGGATCTAGTAGACCCGTAGGGCGTATGACCTGTTCGACGACCACACCTCCTGATTGTTCCAATTCATAGTCGGCAGGAGTAGCAGAAACAAAAAGAGTTTGATCGGTCAACTCCTTGAACTCTTCGAATTTCAAGGGGCGGTTGTCCATAGCTGCAGGTAACCTGAAGCCGTATTCCACAAGGTTTTCTTTTCGTGAGCGATCTCCGCCGTACATCGCCGATATCTGAGACACGGTAACGTGACTTTCGTCGATCACCATTAAAAAGTCTTCAGGGAAGTAATCGAGCAAGCAGAAGGGGCGAGTTCCCGGTTCGCGACCATCCAGGTAGCGCGAGTAGTTTTCAATTCCACTACAATAACCGAGCTCTCTGATCATTTCCAAGTCGAAATTCGTCCGCTCTTCGAGTCGCTTGGCCTCAAGAGGGCGCCCTACGTCTTTGAAGAATTGAACACGAGAGACCAAATCATCTTGGATATCGTGAATCGCTCGCTGTAGATTTCCTTTCGAGGTAACAAAAATATTGGCGGGATAAATAGTGACCCGATCAAACTTCTCTAAACGTGCATTGGTGTACGGATCAAAAGTTTCGATCTCTTCGATCTCATCACCCCAGAAATGAATGCGAAATGCCGTATCGGCATAGGCCGGGAAAACATCAACGGTATCGCCTTTGACCCGGAAATTACCTCGATGGAATTCCGCCTCCGTGCGAGCGTAGAGACTTCCTACGAGTTGGTGAAGGAATTTATTACGCGGGATTACCATGCCCCGGGCAATTTCGATCACGTTCTTACTGAATTCCTCCGGGTTCCCAATTCCGTAGATACAACTGACCGATGCAACGACAATAATGTCCTTGCGGCCCGAAAGCAGGGAAGAGGTGGCACTCAAACGCAGCTTTTCGATCTCATCGTTGATGCTGAGGTCCTTTTCGATGTACGTTCCTGAAACCGGTATGTATGCTTCCGGCTGATAGTAGTCATAATAGCTGACGAAATACTCTACCGCATTGTTTGGGAAGAACTGCTTGAATTCCCCATACAGCTGTGCCGCCAAGGTTTTGTTATGGCTGAGCACTAGAGTAGGGCGTTGAACCTCTTGAATTACGTTGGCAACGGTAAATGTCTTACCCGAACCGGTAACTCCCAACAAGACTTGATTCTTGTCTCCCCGACGAAGGCCTTCACTCAGCTCTTTAATGGCCTGGGGTTGATCTCCTGTTGGTTTATAATCCGATGCGAGCTTAAATTCCATACTTACTTGGAGCCTTCGCTCTTTTCAACTTCTCGAATGAGCTTCATCTTATCTTTAAGCTTCTGGATCTTATCTTTCTGTGCTGCAATGCTTTTCTCAACCTGAGCCACCAATGGATTGTCCTTGTTGCCCGTTGGAGAAAGCATTTGAATATTGGCTTCCAGAGTTCGCAATTCGTCTTGAGCCGAATTTAGGTCGCGCTTAAGTTGGCTTTTCTCGCGATTGAGGTCGCGACCACCTTTAGCGGCGAGGATCTCGATCTTGTTCTTGAAGCGAGCCGAACTCTTTTCCTTACCACTGAGTTTTAACTGGTCGAATTTCATGTCCACCAACTGTTTCCAGTTCTTATCGATCCCCATTTTACTTCGCGGTACAAAACCGATCTCGCGCCATTGGGCCATGAACTCCTTGAGTTTAGCTACAGCTTCACCGGCGTTTGCCCCCGGCTCATAAGCTTCTAACTCCGATATGAGCTTCTCTTTGGCTGCGTAGTTGTCCTCGTATTCTTTATCCTGTTCGGCAAAGTGTTCTTTGCGCTTCGTAAAGAAATGGTCGCAAGCATCGTGGAACCGCCTCCACGTCTTTTGATTGTCCGCATGTGCGACAGGACCGATCTTCTTCCAATCGCGCTGCAAGCGCTTTAGCTTTTCGGCGGTACCTTTCCAGTCGTCGCTGTCCTTGATGGCCTCAGCGGCATCGATGAGCTTTTTACGATCTTCTAAATTGCCTTTGTACTTGTCTTTCAGCTCTTTATAGAACTCATTCTTTGCGTGGTTGAACAAGCGAAGGGCTTCGCGGAAACGATTCCAGATCTCCGAGCTCTTACCTTTAGGAACTCGTCCCGCCGCTCTAAAAGCTTCGGCGTATGCTCGAACTTCTTTGATCTTCGCTTGCCATTTGCCGTGCGATTTCAATTCGGCTCTTGACGCCTCCTCGATCTTTTCACAGATCTTTTCGCGCAACTTTAAGTTCTCTTCCCAGTGCTCTTGTAGCTCGTCGTAATGAGCGTGTCGCTTGTCGTGTATCTGCTTCGTAAGCTCACTGAACTCATCCCAAGTGGTGTCGCGATGTTCTTTAGCAACCGGTCCACCTTGTTCCTTCCATTCCTTGTGGAGCTTTTGTAGCTTTTTGAACGCCTCGTGGACGTTTTCCATGGCTACGAGCTCCTTGGCTCGAGCGATCAATTGCTTCTTGTGCTCCAAGTTCTTCTTAAAGTCCAGATCTCGCAGCTCTTCATTCAAACGCAAGTAATCGTAGAAATTCTCTACATGGTGGTGATAGGTACGCCAAATCTCACTATTCTGGGCTCTGGGTACCGGCCCAATACTTCGCCATTTTTCTTGTAGCTCACGAAAATGCTGGAAGGTCTCAGAAAATTTCTCCTCACTTTGTAACAGGTTTTTGATCTCTTCGATCACCTGTTCACGAGCGACTAAATTCTCGTTTAAACGCTTCTCGAGATCCTTCATATACGCTTGGCGCTCCTTGCGGTAGGTGTCGACC
This sequence comes from Flavobacteriales bacterium, assembly GCA_021296215.1. NCBI lineage: Bacteria > Pseudomonadati > Bacteroidota > Flavobacteriia > Flavobacteriales > Flavobacteriales bacterium. The sequence continues at coordinate 24,690 of JAGWBA010000013.1, read as the reverse complement.
AGCTGCTTAAAAGTCTCGCGAATGGGCTGCTCCAATTCAAAGTCCTCTTCCTTTCCGCCATCGGCTACGAACGCTTCGAGTTTCTCTAGTCGCTCCGCTTTGGCCTTCGTAAAGAAATGGTGCTTGATCTGATCTACGTGCTCTTTGATTCGTTGCACAGGATGCTCCTGCATCAATTCTTTGGTAAGCGAATAAAGCTCTTCTAATGAAAGAGGCTCTAAATCAGGCACCTCCACGGCACCCTCGTGGTGCTCGTCGTCCTCTTCCTCGTGATCCTCGTCCTCTTCCTCGTGATCCTCGTCCTCATCTTCGTGATCCTCATCTTCCTCTCCGGCTACGATGTCGTGGTCTGATTCTGTTTGAGCTTTAGCCTTTGACTTAGCATTAGCCTTAGTATCAGCTTCGGTATCGCCACCTGAATCAGCATCAGCGACAGCCTTATCTTCGCTTTCAATTTTATCTTCCGTATCAGCCTCTGAGCGAGCCTCAGATTCTACCTCAGCAGTCGAACCTTCCTGAGTTTCCACATCCTGCTGAAGCTCTGCTTCAGCAACGTCCTGCGCTGCAATGTCCTTCTCAGGATTGTCCTCAGAAACATCCTTCGCAGGAATGTCTTCGTCTTGCTGTGGCTTGTCCTCAGCAACGACCTCCGTAGAAACCTCCTTCACAGAAACTTCCTCTTGTGGCTGGTCCTCAGCAACCTCCTCCGAGGCAAAAACTTCAGTTTCGGCCTCTTGAGCAGATTCTTCCTTGGACTCCACATCCTGCTGAAGCGCAGCTTCAGCAACTTCCTCCGCAGATACCTCCTTCTGAGATTTATCCTCAGAATTCTCCTCCGAAGGAATATTTTTCTTGTCTTCCGTCATCACTTCAATTTCTTCTGAAATGCCCTAATTTTCGAGCAAAGGAGTGCAAATTTAACGAATCTATCGGTAGTATTCACGCCAGAATTCCCACGCGTATTCAGCCTGCGCCGCAAGCATTCCATAACCGTTCTGAACGAACGCTCCGCCCAAGGCACACATCTTCATCGCAACGGTATTCTCGGGTCTGTAAACCAAGTCAAAATAATAGTGTTCTTCGTCGATCTCATCGTAGGGAATCGGAGGATATTGATCGTCGTTCGGGTAGGTCCCCAATGGTGTCGTATTCACGATCAAACCGTAACTTTCCATTTGCCTCTTTAACGCTGAATACTCAATGGTATCTGGGCCTGCGGCCCGATGCACAACTCCGAAATCAACACCGATCCGCTCCAAGGCATAGCGAATCGCCCTTGCAGCTCCACCATTACCCAGGATTAATGCCGGTCGCCCCGTGGCGAGAACCTGCTCCTGATCCAATACGTCCAAGAACCCACGCCAGTCCGTATTCTCGGCCCTCAATTCGCCATCGGTCGGATCCATGACCAAGGTGTTCGCCGCGCCAATAACCCGAACGTGCTCGCTTTGCCGAGATTTCTCGATTTCCTTGAGTACCTCGATCTTATACGGGATGGTGACATTGACCCCAATAAGCCCCTCTTGGTCCTGCCACCAATCAGCCAACGAGGCGGGAAACTCCTCAACGTCGAAAAGATCATACCGATATCCATGGACTCCTTCGCGAAACCATTTTTCTTCGAAATACCTCGGCGAAAAGCTGTGCGTCAACGGATGACCAATAAGCCCAAGCCTCCTCATGAGTGTTGCCTTTTAGCGTAGAATTCCAATCCAAAGATCAATGCCAATCCGAGGAACATGATTCCCATGGCTACCCAAGTATGCGCTATTGACAGATCCGGCCAGTAGCGCTGGTACAGCAAAACGATCTCTCGTCCATTGGCATCCAAAGCGGTGCGAACGGGGCGTTGCCAGGGCCAAATGATCAATAGCGAACCCAATACGAATCCGGTCAAGAGGGCCATGGTTTGGTCGTGAAAGCGCTGCAACACCCAGGCCAGTAGGTTCGATAAACCGATCAACCCCATAATGCTTCCGCCAATGAACAGGCTCAGCATCGGAAGGTCAAAACTGGTGACGCTTCGAATAAGCAACAGCTCGTAGTTTCCCATGAGAATCAGCAAGAACGACCCGGAGATCCCGGGGAGTGTCATGCCACTTATACTCACAGCTCCGCAGATCAACACATACCACCAAGCATCATTTTCCTGGGCTTGGGGTAAAAAAGCAAGACTAATACTCACGACGGTTCCTATGACCAACCAAAGCTTCGACCTGAGATCCCATTTTTCGACCCGTTGTCCAATAAAATACACCGAACCTAAAATTAGCCCGAAGAACAGCGACCAAATAAATACCGGATAATGTTCAAAAAGGTAATCAAAAATCTGAGCGATGACCAAAACGCTCAATACGATTCCGATAATGATCGCAAGCAAGAACCTGCCGTTGACGTAGAGGTTGAATTCACTAAGTCGACCTTGCAACAATAATTTAAGGGCTTTGAGGTCGAGACGGCGAAGCGAGTCGATGAGCTCCTCATAAATATCGACGACTAGTGCAATGGTACCTCCCGAGACGCCGGGAATGATGTTTCCCGTACCCATGAGGGTAGCTTTCAGTACTACGATCAGAAAAGATCTGAGGTCTTTCATTAGGCCGCCGATTTCCTCGTGGAAAGGCGGTCAAGGTAGTAAATCAGGGCGAATCCGACGACAACTAAGGCAACAGCAACCACCGGTTGAGGGTCGCCATCGAAACTATTGGGTAAAACACTTTCTTCCAAGAAAGGGACCTCTTCACCATGGCTATTGGTTCGGTATGAAAGCACGTTTTTCCACGGCCAAACTTTGTTGAGCGAACCGATCATGAAACCGGTGAGCAAGGCTACCGTTAAATCGTGATACCGCGCGAACATCCAGCTCAGCAATCGCGAAAAACTTAGGAGTCCGACCGCGCAGCCCGCCAAAAACGCAGCCAACACATCTGCCCGTAGGGCGCTAATGCTGTCGAGAATGAAACGATACTGGCCCAAAAGCAGAAGTATGAAGCTCCCGCTGATGCCCGGGAGTATCATGGCGCAGATGGCGATGGCACCGCTGACGAACACGAACCAAAGTGCGGTTGGTGTGGTAGCCGGTGTGGCCACGGTAATGTAGAAGGCGATCGCCGCCCCTACAAGTGTAGCGATATATACTGGGGCATTCCAGTTTTGGATCTTTCTTCCGACCGGCTGGGCAGAGGAGAGGATAAGCCCGAAAAAAAAGGACCAGATCAGGACCGGGTGATTCTCAAGTAAATAGCCCAGCACTCGGGCCAAACTAAGCACGCTTATGGCGATTCCGGCGAAAACAGCCGCCAGAAAACTGCCGTTTATAGCCTTCCAGAAATCCTTGATCTTGCCCTTGAATAGCAGTTTCACGGCATTGAGGTCAATGGATTTCAACGTGTTGATGAGCTCTTCGTAGATGCCCGAAATAAAGGCAATTGTTCCGCCCGATACGCCGGGAACTACATCGGCCGCACCCATACCTAATCCTTTGAGCGTGAGAAAGATATAATCTTTGGTAGTGCGCATTAGCTCGCTAGTTCAGCAATGGCTTTGTAGCCGCCGCGTACCGAAAATACGTTTTGAAGCCCCTTTTCGCGATTGAGCATATAAGCCATTGCGCTGCTGCGCTTGCTCGACTGGCAGTAGATCACTACTGGAATGTCGCGAGGAAGCTCATCGGCTCGCTCAAAAACAGTTTCCATGGGCATATGTATGCAGGGGAGGTGCCCGTCTTCGAATTCGTAATCTTCACGGATATCGATGAGATGCACCTTTTCGTTCCGTTCCAGCATCCGGAGCAGATCTTCAGGGGCCAGTTCGTTCAGCATGGTTTAGCTTTGATACTTGTTCAACAAGGCCTGAACCTGTTCATTCTCTGTCAACAGCGGAAAGTGTTGAAGGAATTCGGGTCCGACTTCACTGTCCAAATGTAAGGCATTTTCGAGGAATCCGGCCGCTTCTTCACCCGATCCGATCAGGAAGAGATAGCCCGCATAAGTGAAGTTCAACGAGGCATCTTCGGGGTTCAATTCGATTCCCTTCGAAAGCAATTGCATGGCGCGCTCGTATTCTTCCAGTTCGATCATGAGATCGGCGTAATTTATCCAAACTCTAGGCTCTATATGTCCGAGGTCAAGGACCTTTTGGAAATTCTCTTTTGCCTCACCTAAAAAGCCCATTTTGCGATTCGAGGTTCCGCAAATGAATTGATAGTCGACATTGTCCGGCATCGACTCCGTTGCTTTGCGTATGAAGTAAATGCCTTCTGAGAGCTTGCCAATTTCATCGAGCAGCAATCCGCGCTCCATCCAAGCTTCGTCGAGCTGTGGATCTTCGTGAGTGGCTTTTATTGAGTACACCAAAGCAGCACGGGGGTTACCCATACGCTTGTAAATGTTCGAGATCTTGAGGTAGGAAATGCCCGTAGGCGAATCGAGCTCTATGAGTTCTTTGTACACATTGATGGCCTGCTCGTAATCCTCCATGTCTTCGAGGATCGAGGCCTTTTCGTGGTAAGCAGCGGCAAACCCATCGTCGATCAATATGGAATACTCAACGGTGCTCAAAGCTTCGTCGAGAATACCCTCGTTATGCCAGCTCACGGCGTATTGATACCAACCGATCTCCGAATAGGGGTTCTCTTCGAGAAACTCCTGAAAGAATTCGATGCTGTAGCGATTGTTGCCTATAAGGTCGTAGCAGTATGCGATATTGTACAATGCGAGCTCATCTTCTCCGTCCTCGTGTAATGCGAGCTTGTAGAATTCGATCGCCTCTTCGTATTGCTTTAAGTTCTGATATTCATTTCCGAGCAGCATGTACACATCGGCCGGTGGCGTGTCGGCAAGCTCCAAGGCTCGTTCGAACATGCGAATGGCCTGATGAGCAAGTCCTTTCTTGGAAAAGATCATTCCGCGCGAAATATATAGCTCCTCGTTGTACGGGTCTAGCCCCTCCGCACGATTCAATTCGTGCAGTGCCTCATCGGTCCTGTTATAAGCCGCCAAAAGCTGAGCCCTTTTCAAGGGTAAACTCACCGCATTCGGATGCTGCTGTACGCCGTACTTAGTCGTTAATAGAGCTTTCTTAAGGCTGCCTGTCATCATGTAATGATCGGCCAGCGCTTCGAATTCGTGAACGTCGAAAAAGACCACCAAGTCGTTCTTCAACATCTCCTCAAACCGCTCAATCAACTCCTCGGTCGCTTCGTATTCTTCGTAGTCCATAAACTGTCGGAGGTTACTCGTTTCTCCGAAAATACCCCAAATCGGGTGCAAATGTCCGTCTAATTATCCAAAGTTCTTAACAACACGATATGGAAAAGCATGTTCGAACTTCTATCTTTGGCCGAGCAAATTTCATTCCATGCCTTTAATAAAAAGCATTTCCGGAATCCGCGGCACCATTGGAGGCACTGTTTCCGACAATTTAACCCCTGTAGACGCGGTAAAATTCGCTAGTGCCTACGGCACGATGATCAAGCGACAAGTTGTCAGTTCACGTCCTCGTGTGGTCGTTGGGCGCGACGGCCGAATCAGCGGACCCGTGGTACAAGATCTCGTAGTAGCGAGTTTGCGCTCGGTCGGAATCGATGTGATCGACCTTGGACTCAGTACAACCCCAACCGTGGAGGTCGCCGTGCCCCTCGAAAATGCCGATGGGGGAATCATATTAACAGCGAGTCATAATCCTATTGAATGGAATGCCTTGAAGCTGCTCAACAGTGCGGGCGAGTTCCTGGATGCCGAAGCCGGAGCAGAGGTTCTTCGGCTCGCAGAAGCTGAAGACTTCGATTACGCTCCCGTGCTTGAATTGGGCGAAGTAGAGAAAAAGAACGACTACATCGATCGCCACATCGATCGAGTGCTCAAGCTCGATGGGGTCGATGTAGAGGCCATTCGCCAAGCCGATTTCTCCATTGCGGTCGATGGGGTGAATTCCACGGGCGGAATCGCCATTCCGAGGTTGTTGGAGGCTTTGGGTGTGCGCAAGGTAACGGCTTTGTACTGTGAGCCGACCGGCCATTTCCCGCACAATCCGGAACCCTTGGCCGAGCATTTGACCGACTTGAGTGAAACTGTAGTTCAGGAAGGCTGCGATCTCGGGATCGTGGTAGATCCGGATGTGGATCGACTGGCCTTTATTTCGGAAGACGGTTCCATGTTTGGTGAGGAGTACACCTTAGTTGCTTGTGCCGACCATTATTTGAAGATACATCCGGGAAATACCGTCAGTAATATGTCTTCATCGCGAGCGTTGCGCGATGTCACTGAAATGCACGGACAAAGCTATAAGGCCTCAGCAGTGGGAGAGGTGAATGTGGTCAAGGCCATGAAAGAAACCAATGCCACTATCGGTGGAGAGGGGAATGGAGGCATCATATTACCCGCACTGCACTACGGGCGTGACGCATTAGTTGGCGTGGCCCTGTTCCTTACCCATCTCGCCGCAGGCGGAAAAAAAATGACGGAGCTCCGGGCTTCGTATCCAAGCTATTTCATGAGCAAGCAAAAGATCCAGTTAGCGGCCGGAATGGACGTTGATGGGTTATTGGCGCAGATGGCCGAAAAGTATGCGGAGTTGTCACCAACGACCATCGACGGCGTAAAGATCGATTTTCCGAAAGAGTGGGTACATTTGCGCAAGTCGAATACGGAGCCCATTATTCGGGTGTATTCCGAAAGTGGGACGGCTGAAAACGCGAAAGCACTGGCCGACAGATTCCGTACCGAATTATTGGCCTTAACCTGAACCCTATGAAAGTCTATCTCGATAACGCTGCTACTACTGCTATGGCCCCGGAGGTCGTGGACGCGATGGTATCGATCATGCGCGATTGTTTTGGTAATCCGAGTTCAACCCATCACAAGGGGCGCGAAACGCGATCAAAGGTTGAAATGGCGCGCAAACAGATCGCGAAATTCTTGAATTGTAGTCCGGGAGAGATCTTCTTTACATCGGGTGGTACCGAAGCCGATAACATGGCGATCCATTGTGCCGTTCGAGATCACGGTGTGCGTCGCATTATTTCGAGTGCCGTAGAGCACCATGCCGTATTGCATACCGTAGATCACCTCGGCGCTCATGGCGAAGTAGAGGTCGTTCACGTAAAACTCGACGAGCTCGGCCACGTAGATTTAGCTGATCTCAATCGGCTATTGGCCGATAGTGACAAAAAGATCTTGGTAAGCTTGATGCATGCCAACAACGAAATCGGAAACCTACTTCCATTGGAGGAGGTCGGGCGTATGTGCCGTAAACGCGGTGCTTTTTTCCACTCGGATACCGTTCAGTCCATGGCCCATTACAGTTTTGACCTGGCCAATACCGAAGTGGACTTCATTACATGCGCGGCTCATAAACTCCACGGCCCAAAAGGAGCCGGATTCTTGTACATCCGCAAAGGGCTTGCACAAGAGCCGTTCATTCACGGGGGTGCTCAAGAGCGCAACATGCGCGGTGGAACCGAAAACGTTTATGGTATCGTAGGGCTGGCAAAAGCCATGGAGCTCGCTTACGGCGATTTGGACGGGCACCGCAAACATGTTGAGGGACTTAAGCAAAGAGCTATCGACGGATTACGAGCCGGAATCGAAGGCGTTCGTTTCAATGGCGACAGCGCTAATTTGGAGCGCAGCCTCTACACGGTCTTGAATGCCTGTTTACCGGAAAACGATGCGAGCTCGATGCTCCTGTTCAATCTGGATATTCTCGGTATTTGTGTCTCGGGAGGAAGCGCCTGTTCATCGGGAAGTAATGTAGGTTCTCACGTACTAACCGCCATTGGGAGTCCGGCCGAGCGGCCTTCTGTTCGCTTGAGTTTTAGCCGATACAATACTCCTGAGGAGGTCGATTACGCCGTTGATCAGATCGTAAGGTTGTACAACGAATAATTATTCGCTCTCTACTTCTTCCTTTACGGGCTTATAACCAAAGAGCTTTTTGTCTTTGATGATGTTGTCGACGTATGGCGGTATCATCTTTTCCCAGCCGGGTTCTCCTTCGCGAATCATGCTGAGTACGGCCGGAGAGAAAATCTGAAGTATCTCGGGGTCGAAATTCTCGATATCCTCGATACGGCGGTTGTAGAGCAGGTACTGATAAAGCGGCTTCAAGCGCGGGTGAACCTTGAGATTCTTACTGTTGAGCAATGGCTCCTCCTTATTCGGTTGATAAGGGTATAAGAATACTTTGAGGTCTCGGTTGAAGAGTTTTCCAAAAGCTTCCATGATACCTCCGCTGAGGTCGCGGTAGTAACTTTCGTCGAAGATATCCAATAGGTTGTTCACACCCATGATGAGTCCCATTCGCGCTTTGGTAAAGCGCGAGAAGTACTCGACTAGTTTGTAGTATTCCTGGTAGTTGGAGATCAATACGGTTTGTCCCAAGCTGCAGAGAATGTCGGCTCTATCGATAAAGTCTTGCTCATCGAGTGACCCATCCATACTGAGGTTGTGAAGCGTGATCTCAAAGAGTACCTGAAGCTTTTCTTTTTGAACTCTTTTGGTCTTCACGAACAGCTTATAGCCGTTCTTGATCATGTCGATATTCACCTTGGTCACGGGTCTGAAAGAACCGCGCAGGGTGAGGATATTCTTTTTGTAGAGTAGATCGGATGGCTGAATGTTTTTTCCGTCCGGTCCAAAGATCACGGCGTCGGTCATACCGTTCTTCACTAACTGCAAGCTCATGAGTCGGTTGTCGACCTTCTCGAACATGGGGCCGAGGAAGTTGATCATGTCGATCTCGATTTGCTCGCGACTAAGGTTGTCGTACAACGACATGAGTAACTTCTTGGGGTCGCGATAGAAGTAATATGCACCGTAGATCAAGTTAACACCGAGTACTCCAATGCTCTCTTGTTGCGAACGCGCGTTATTCTCGTGCATGCGAATATGCACTACGATCTCTGAAGGTTCGGTATTCGGCTCAATTTGGAACCGAATCCCCAGCCATCCATGGCCTTTGAAGGTCTTGGCGAAATTGATCGTGGCAATGGTATCCGAAAAAGCAAAAAAACGCTTGGTCGGGAATTTCTTGCGATCGAGGCGCTCGACCATGAGGCCATATTCCTGCTTCAGCATTTGACGCAGACGAACCTCGGTCACATAACGACCATCTGAACCTTTCCCGTAGATCGCATCGGAAAAGTCTTTGTCGTAGGCACTCATGGCCTTTGCGATGGTCCCGGAGGCGCCACCGGCGCGGAAGAAGTGTCGCACGACTTCCTGTCCCGCCCCGATTTCTGCGAAAGTACCGTAGATATCGGAGTCGAGGTTTATTTGCAGAGCCTTCTGCTTGGTCGGGAGAATGATTCGGTCCATATTTGACGCGTGCGTTTGAACAAAGGTATAAGACCCTATCTATTTATCATAAATTACTAGCATGAAAATCACGTTTCTCGGCACAGGTACTTCTCAAGGTATACCAATGATCGGTTGTGATTGTTCCGTTTGTGGTTCCAACGACCCGAGAGATCAAAGATTGCGTTCGTCGATATTGATCGAATGGGACGATTGTAGGGTAGTGGTTGATACGGGGCCTGATTTCCGCTATCAAATGCTTCGAGCCGGGGTGAAAAGGCTCGATGCCGTGCTCTATACTCACGAGCATACCGATCATGTGGCCGGGCTTGACGATGTAAGGGCGTTCAACTACTTTCAAAAAGGCTCTATGCCTTTATATGCCTCGGATCATACCGAAGAGGATCTACGAACCCGCTTTGGCTATGCCTTTGGCGATTATCCGGGTGTACCTTCGATCCATTTTGAGCGATTGGCCGATGAGCCGTTCGAGATCAAAGGGCATCGGATCGTGCCGATTTCCGTGATGCATCGCGACCTGCAAACTTATGGGTTCCGCTTCGACGACTTCACCTACATAACCGACGCCAACCACATCGCGCCGCAGGCGCAGAAAAAAATAAAGGGAAGTAAGGCGATGGTGTTGAACGCTTTGCGGTACGAGCCCCACTACAGTCATTTTACGTTGGACGAAGCTCTGCAACAAGTCGAGAGCATTGGAGTAGAGCGGGCTTATTTTACTCATATCAGCCACCAGCTTGGAAGACATGCCGATGTGGAACGCGGTTTGCCGGAATTTGCACATCTGGCCCACGACGGTTTAGAACTTCAATTCTGATTTCGCCAACCTCGAGCCAAAATCGGTCGTATTGAACTAATAGAGTGCCGGATAGGTTGTATCTTGGCAATTCATTAACCCAAATAGAACTACATGAATAAGAGGCTTTTACTGAACTTCTTCTTGGCTATGGCGGCGACTTTTACAGCCGTAGCCGGAGGAGATCACGACATCGACCCCTATCGTATCGGATACCTTTACGACCATCAATTACCCAACGTACAAGTTCAAAAGGCTTTACAGAATGGCCCCGTGTGGCAGAGTTTCACCGCTGATCATCCTGATTGGATAGCCCGTTTCGACGAGCGTACAGGCTTGCCGCATCGCGCGTTCGGAACTCCATTTTTCGTGGGGAATGCGGATGAATCAACGGCCTTGAACTTTTTGAATCAGACTTTTCAAAGTGCAGGCTTGCCGATGGGGGAGCTCGAATTCCTAACCAAGACCGAAACGGCGGCATACGATCACTTGATCTTGCAGCAACGTCATCAGGGCTTGTTGGTTAAGAATGCGCGGGCCGATCTAAAATTCACCAAAGACGGCCGCCTGGTGTTGTTGGGTCTCGATATTCATCCGAATATCGCCCTCTCGGGCGGAAGCGAACTTTCGGAGGGCGCATTGACCGCTGCTGCCTCGGCGGGTCTGCCTACCGTCACCGAAGCAGAAGTTGAAGGTTACTTCATATATCCACTTCCGGTAGAAGGGGCTTATGAGTACCACAAGATCGCGGAGATCACCGTTCATGCACAGCAAGGAATTCCGGCCATTTACACGACCTATGTCGATGTGAACGATGGAACTGTGCTCTACAGAGAAAATCAGGTGCATCAATTCACAACTGACACGACCCATATTCGTGGAAATGTTCGCACCGAGAAGGTATTTCAACCCGAAACCAACGAGCCGTTCATCCGTGTAGAGGTAGAGGTTGACGGAACGACCTACCAGACCGACGATAACGGTGATTTGGTAGCGCCATTGGCGAGTCCGTCCGCGGCCATTATTAAACTCCGCGGCCATTGGGTATCGGTTCGAGAAGATCCCCTTATTTTGCCGGTATCGTCGAGTACCTTGAGCCTGACACCTTCGAGTGATACCTTGGACATCAGCGATCTGTTTACCGTTGAAGCCCGTGCGGCTTATTACCACACCGATTTGGTTCACGACCACATGAAGAAGTATTTCCCCAATTTCACGGGACTCGATCTTCCTTTGCCGTGTAACATCGAGATCACTCCACACGAGTGCAACGCATATTACAACGGAAGTTCAATTAATTTCTTCACAGCGGCGACGAGCTGTTACTCCCTTGCTCAAGTAAAGGATGTAGTTTATCACGAGTACGGTCATGGGATCAATGGGCGTTTTTACTCTTCGCATGGACTGTCTTTTTCGAACGGAGGAATGAACGAAGGTTACGCCGATATCTGGGGAATTTCGATCACCCAAGACAGCTTGTTGGCTCAAGGACTCACACCTGGCGATACTGCAAGCTCAATTCGCCGTTATGACCAAGGTATAAAGGTATATCCGGACGATTGGAGCGGTCAGGTGCACAATGATGGTGAGATCATTGCGGGATCGTTCTGGGACAGCTTCCGCTATACCGGAATCTCCATGGATTCGTTAACAAAGATATGGACGCAAGGTTGGTTTGGTTTGCCGATGCAACCTCATACTTTGAGCGGAACCGGACAGCTGTACTACGACGTGCTGGTTGAGACTCTGCTGGCCGACGATGTTCCCGCGAATGGGGGAGATAATGATATCACGAACGGTACACCAAACGGGTTCGGTATAACACAAGGCTTCAATGATCATGGAATCGCTTTGATGGGAATCAGGGACCTAACCCATTCTCCTGTTTCGAATGCGGCGATCAACGCGGCCATTGACTTGAGTGCTCAGGTGAACGTTCAATTCAGCCAGTATTTTGGTGGTGTAACGGCTCACTATCGCCTCAATCAAACCGGACCGTGGATGACGACCCCAATGGCGAATACTTCGGGCATTACGTACGAAGGCCAAATTCCGGGTCAACCTGCGGGAACGATCGTTGAGTACTTCGTGACCGTAGATGATGCCAATGGATTGGCTGCTCTTGAATCGCCTTCAAAGGCAATTGAACAAGATCCTTTGCAACGTAACCTAGCGTACAACATCTTGGTGGGCTTCAACCAAATGCACATCGAGGATTTTGACTTTACTCAGGGAAGCTGGATCGAGGGACTGCCAACCGACGGTGCTACTACCGGTCAGTGGATCATTGATGTTCCGGATCCAACCTATGCGAGCAATGATATGTCGCTTGGCTTTGTACAGCCAGGAAGTCAGAATACACAAGGAGGCTTTATCTGTGCCGTTACTGGAAACAACGGCGGTGGAGTATTTACACAAGATGACGTGGACGGTGGAGAGACCACGCTCATTTCACCTGAGTTTGATTTGACCGGTTATTCAGATCCGATCATCTCATACTACAGATGGTTCTCGAATAATTCTGGAAGTAACCCCGGAACGGATCCGTGGATCGTGTATATTTCCAATGACGGTGGTACTACTTGGGTCGAGATCGAAAATACCCGTGCTTGGGATGCTAGCTGGCGACGTGCCGTTCACCGCGTGAGCGACTATGTCACTCCAAACTCGACGGTGAGTGTTCGTTTCGTTGCCTCTGACTTTGATCCGGGAGCAGTAGTTGAAGCGGCGATTGACGACTTGGAGATCTGGAAATCTACCAGCATTGGCCTTGCAGAAGAGGATGTGACGTATTTCAACGTTTACCCGAATCCGACCGCTGAAGAGCTCGTAGTCGATTTCGACTTGGTGCAAAGTAGAAATGCTGAAGTAGCTGTTGTCGATATAATGGGCCGAACGGTCATGACGACCTCTTTAGGCCAACAAGATGCGGGAAACAACAAAGCGCGACTCAACGTCAGTGGTTTAGCCCCCGGAACGTATCAATTGGTGTTAACGGCAAATGGTTACGTCAAGACCAAATCATTCGTTAAGCGGTAATTTAAAACTGAACGGAGTGTTTTCCTCGGAAAACGCCCACGACCTTTCCAGAGAACTCCCTGCCAAAAAGTGGGGAGTTCTTTGATTTTGATGCCGCCTCATTTTCGGTCCACGTCCATTTCGCGGCTGGGTCGAAAAGGGTGAAATTGATTTCGTTGTCAATATCGATAACAGGTGCTTCCATTCCGATGACTTGGCGCGATTGAACGCCGAGGTAACGAACGATCTCTTCGTCGCTCAGGTTCTGCTTCAAAAGAGGATAGGCCGTTTGAAGAGCGATCATACCGAAACTCGCGAGGTCAAACTCACACTTCTTGGTTTCGATGTCCTGAGGGCTGTGGTCTGTACTGACCGCATCGATGGTTCCATCGCGAAGACCTTGAAGCAAGGCGCGGCGGTCTGAATCCTCCCGTAAGGGAGGCATAACTTTCCATCGCGTATCGTATTCGCGCAGTTCACCATCTGAGAAGAGCAGGTGAGCTACGGAAACGTCGGCGGTGATATTGAAGCCGCGGTCCTTAGCTCTGCGGATAAGCTCCACGCTTCGGGCGGTTGTGATGGTGCGCAGATGAAGTCGTCCGCCCGTATATTCGGCGAGGTCGATCTCGCGCTGGACCATGATCTCCTCGGCCATTTTTGGCATTCCTTTTAGCCCGAGGTACGTGCTGTTTTCGCCCTCGTTCATGACGCCTTTGCCACAAATATTGGGCTCGTGGGGGAAGCTCATGACGATTCCATTAAAATCGCGTGTGTAGAGCAATCCGAGTTTGATGAGGTTGGGATTTTGTACGGCGTGAGTATCGTCTGTAAAAGCAACGGCTCCGCTGCGATGCATATCGAATAGCTCGGCCATCTGTTCTCCCCGGGCTCCAACGGTGAGGGTGCCTTTGGGGAATAGTTCAACCACGGTGTCATCAGATCGACGGGTGAAGTATTCGACACCGGCCTTATTGTCGATTACCGGATCGGTCAGTGGGCTCAGCGCAACTCCTGTAAATCCCCCACGCGCAGCTGCTTCAGCACCGGTACTGATATCTTCGCGCCATTCGTTTCCCGGTTCTGCGAAATCAGCGTGCAGGTCGAACCAGCCGGGGGACAAACACTGTCCTTTGGCTTTGATTTCCTTGAATCCGTCTAAGAGCTGAAGCTTTTTGTCAATAGCGCTAACGCGTCCGTTTTTTAATTCCACATCCACGGATTTACCGTTCCAGGGTGATTGCGGGTCGATGACCTGCACGGAGCGCAGCATTATTTTCATCTCTTCCAGAATTTTAGCAGTAGTACTTCAACGAGTACGAATAACAAAGTTAAGAGAATACACAGTTTCCAATACGAATGACCGACCGCATCTTTTTGCATGACGCCAGCCAGTTGTGTTCGTTCCCCGGAATATCGGTTGCGGGCTTGATCGGGCCATTGAGCCAAGGCGATGTCGAGCTCTTCATCGGTCCATACCGTTGGGTCGCTTTCCGTTCGATCGTAATTAAAGGCCAGGTACCCGTAGGTGCTATCAGCTCGTTGTAGCGAGTACCACCCGGCGTCCTCAACGGATTCAAAGGTTTCGAGCAGTAAGTTCCCTTGTTGAATGCGCTGCCCTGGAATGCTGTTACTTTCTTGACCCGCCAAATGGAACGGAATGTCGCTGTTTTCCGTAGGGTCCACGATTCCACGGAGTTCGATCATATCGGTTCGCACCAAAGTGTAATACGGAGCGGGTTCGGGAACGCTTAAATACGCAAGGTTGTACAGGGTGGTAGGGAATAGCGCATGACGTGGAAAGTTGCCCGATGCATTCTGTAGATCGGTCACAAAGACGAAAAGGCTACCGTTTTCTTTTGGCAATCGGTATAGGAAGGGGAGTCCGTTCTCCATTTCCATAAGGATTTCCGCCTGCGGCGCGATGACAGCCGGGCGGTATTCAAATACAGTAGGGAAATCCATACGTTCGGGTTGAGCTTCGAAGACATCGGCGAACAGCGGGTGCCGGTATTCGATCTTATTTAGCTTTACCGTATCCTTCAAAGCGTTGCCCAGCCCCAGGTTTCCTAAAAGTTCGAGGTAATTACTCTCCGTGCCTGCAAATAGTGCCACGGATCCGCCTTGTTCCATGAAGCGGTTGAGTTCACCGGCCAACCCGGTCGGGAGTTGTTTCGGGTAATTCAGGATGACCAAGTCGAAGTTCCCCAAACGAGCGTAGTCGATGGCCTGAATAGAGGTTCTTTCGTATTGAAATTCCATCCGTTCAAAGAGCATGGCCAACGGGCTGGCTGAGTAAACATCCTCGTGTATCTCGAGAACGGAGACTTGCTCCCGGACTTGGTACTGGAAAAAGAATCGGTCGTCGAACGTAATGGGATAGTCCTCGAGTTGTACTTCGCCACGATAGTTTCCGGCCGCTCCGTTGAGGTAGTTCAAGACTACCTCTTTCCGTTCACCGGGTGCGATGCTGAAAGTACTTAAGGCCTTTTGCTGTCCGTTGAGTAGCAAGCGCAAAGGGATATCAGCGC
Organism: Flavobacteriales bacterium; assembly: GCA_021296215.1. Taxonomy (NCBI): domain Bacteria; kingdom Pseudomonadati; phylum Bacteroidota; class Flavobacteriia; order Flavobacteriales; species Flavobacteriales bacterium. The sequence goes on along the minus strand of JAGWBA010000013.1, from coordinate 9,031 downwards.
GGGAATCTTCGCCCGTATATTCAATCCATACTCGCAGAATCTCGTTCTGCTCGGGTTGGCGTAAAGGGCGATCAAATGAGATGCTGTCGATGAATAGGTTTTGTTCGAGTTCGGGCTCAAAACGCACCCATCGCACTGGAAATGCCGAATCGGGTTGCCACGTGGTAAGGTCGCTCGAATTTCGCTGAAAATCGCTCAACCATAGTGGCTGATAGCGCGCATCGGCGGCGGCTTGTGACCGAAGGTCGGCTTGGCGGCGATAGACTTGTTCAAGGGATCGGACATTTTCGCTTAGCCCGACTCGCTCGATTTCGTCAATGACGGACTCTTGGGTAAGCCAGCGTTGATGGCGTCCCTCAAAATCATTGGTCAGGATTTGAAACCTGTCGGCGGTACCATAGCTTTCTACGACCTCGATCGCCCGTTGTTTTGCTACGTCCAGCAACCGCCCTTCGGAGCTTTGTCCGTCCATGCTGAACGAGTTGTCGAGATACAGCGAAACGAAATTCACGCTACCCGAATCAAGGTCCTTATCGGCCCGATAGGGCCCTGCAAAAGCGAGCACCAAAAAGGTAATCGCAAGCAAGCGGCTCAGGAGTACGAGGTAGTGTTTTAACTGCGATTGACGCTTGGTTTGCTCCTGCAGTTCGCGCAAAAAGCGAACATTGGTGAAGTAGACCGTTTTAAAGCGACGAAAATTGAAGAGATGTATGAGCACCGGTATGGCCAGTGCTGAAAGGGCGTAAAGAAATTCGGGGTGTGCAAATTTCATTGGGGGCAAAGGTAAGGAAAAGGACGGCGGTTAATACAACCTTTATTGTGACTGAATTTGTATTGAAAAAGTATCGGAAATGACATTCAGAGCTTTTCGAAAACCCCCAGTCCGAACAAGGCGAAATCGTATTTGACAGGGTCTTTGGGGTCGAAGTGGCGCAGAGTAGTATCGAGTTCTTCGACGCTTTTCCAGTCGTTTTGCTTCCGTTTGAGTAGCCCGAGTTTACGTGCAACGTTGCCGCTATGAACATCGAGTGGGCAACTTAACTGTGCCGGTTCAATGTTGGTCCAAAGACCAAAATCCACTCCTCGATCAGCCGGGCGAACCATCCAACGGAGGAACATATTCAGTCGTTTGGCCGCTGATCCTTTGAATGGGTCACTTACGTGCTTGAGTGTGCGTATCGGAGGATCAAAAGTGAAGAACTCTCGATGAAAATTATGAATGCCGTTTTTGAGGGTTGGGTTATCGGTATCGAGAAAGGCCGATTCCAAGGTGTCGAATTTGCGATAGAGCTCTCTGAGCGATTTAAGGAAGTAGGCGAGGTCTTCGGGTTGAAAAGTCCGGTGGCACCAAGTTGAAAATCGATCGAGGTGTTCTTCTCTGTGTTCCATAACGAAGTCATAGGGGCTATTTCCCATGAGCTCAATCAACCTAGAAGCGTTTTGAATAATGGTCTTGCGTTGACCCCAGGCAATCGTGGCGCTGAAAAAAGCACTGACTTCCACATCCTCCCGAAGGGAGAAACGATGCGGAATTTGAATGGGATCGTCGAGAAGGAAGCGCGGGTGCTCGTACTGATCAACCTTTTCGTCGAGATATGCTTTGAGTTCCGTTTTATGCATGGGGTTCGTCGCGATCGATACGGCCGTCCATCATGTGTAACGTGCGGTCGGCCATTTCGGCCAACTCTTTATTATGAGTGACGATGACGAAGGTTTGCCCAAATTCGGCTCGAAGGCGAAAGAAGAGTTCGTGAAGTTCCGTAGCGTTCTGGCTATCGAGGTTACCGGAGGGTTCATCGGCAAAAACCACATCGGGATGATTCACCAAAGCGCGGGCCACGGCCACGCGTTGTTGTTCCCCGCCTGACAGCTCGCCGGGCTTGTGTTCTGCTCGTGAGGTTAGGCCTAGGAATCCCAAGAGTTCCTTAGCGCGTTCAGTTGCAGCCGCTCTTGGTACTTCGCGGATGAAAGCAGGCATGCAGATGTTCTCGATGGCCGTGAATTCGGGAAGGAGATGATGAAACTGAAAGATGAATCCCACGTGTCGATTTCGGAAATCGCTCAGTTTTCTGGAGCCAAGTTGATCGATGCGCTGGTCATTAATATAGACACTGCCCGAATCGGGTTTGTCGAGCGTTCCGAGGATTTGAAGGAGGGTCGTCTTACCCGCGCCACTTGCTCCAACAATACTCACCACTTCACCGGTTTTAACGTGCAGGCTAACGTCGTTAAGAACCCGTAGGTCGTCGTAGGATTTGAAAATATTCTCTGCGCGAATCATTTCTTTCTGTTATGGATCAAGGTGTTGTAATCGAGCCAATAGATGAGGCGCAAGCTAAAATTATTTTGTTGTTCACGCCAAAAGAGGTCCTGCAAATTATCTGCGAAGGCCAATTCGGGGTCTCCATTTGATGATAGGATAGCTTGTCGGTACAGGAATGTCATTTGACTACCCGGGGCGAACCACCAGGAGAACGTGAGGTCGATATTCCAAGCATTGAAGTTGACATCGTAGTTTTCGCTGTAATCGCCCATCCAAACTACCGAACCGTCATCTTGGAGCGCTCCGTAGTCATTGTAATCCGCAGTGAACCAATAATGGCGGAATATAAGGTTGATAGAGGTGTTTTCGTCAAAAACGTAGTCGGCGGTCAGCGGATTAATCATAGTGGTACGGTCACGCTTACCCATTATTATATCGCCGTCCGCTTCTGTGTTTACCCAGCCCACATTATTGATATTCCAGAAATTCTGAAAACGATATACGAAGCTTAGGTGATTGTTTACACGCACACGTGGCAATACAGTTAGACCGTAATCATTGGCCCCAAAGCCTTGATACCAAGCTCGTTCAAGTCTAAAATCGAGCGCGAAGGGTTTTCGGTAATCACTTGAATACCAAAACTCAGCGTATGTCCTTACCGGACGGATGAGGTATCGGCCCGGTTCTCTAGGCTCGAAGTAATCGTGCTGGTCCCGTATATCGGTGTCGAAATTACCTCCAATGGTCAGGAAGTTTTTAAAGGTAAGCCGATAATTCATTCCCATACCCACATATTGATAGGCCACGGGGTTTTGCAATAGGCCGTGGTAGAAATAGATATCCCCGAAAAGGTTATTGTACCAATCAGTAGATTCAAAGGTGAGGTAATTCAATCCTACGTAGTGGTTGAGCTCATTATTGTTGGTCAGGAAGCCCATGTCGTTGATATCGTATTTGTCGGTCAACATTTCATGACCGAAATACCAGCGGTACTGCCCACGGCCGCGCATAACCTGCAGGTTGGTCGAATAACCCACCGAAACGGAATCCTCGTAGAACAACTGGCCGGAGCGGACATCACCTTCAGCCACGACCTCACAATTTTTGGTTTGGTGGCGAATCATAAGGCCCGTTACATTGGCGTCGTGGTATTGGGCTCCTTGACGCAGAACATTGGTATTGACCAGGGTGACATAGTTGTTATCTCCGTATAGCTGATCCAAAACGAGCATATTGTAATTTGAAGTGGGGTTGGTGAGTACATCCCGTTGATTAGCTAACGAATCTTCGAGGGTTGCCCATGTATTAATCGTGATTCCGTTGAAGACTCCAACGCCGAGCTTTTGGGCGTTCCGTCCAGATACCTTAGTAGCATTGATCACCCGTGCCCGGAGGGGATTTGACACTACTGTTTCGCCCGTATAATCAGCAATTGCGCCTAGCTTGCCAACATCGTATGGAACACCGCCGACACGTCTGGAATAGAAGAAATCACCTTTTGAAAAGAGTTCGGTTCCCTCTGTAAAGAATTGTCGGTTTTCTTGAAATCGAACTTCGAAAGTTGAGAGATTCAGTACTTGGTTGTCGAGCTTAGCTTGTCCAAAGTCAGGGACCAGGGTCATGTCCAAGGTGAAGGCATTATTGATTCCGTACTTGAGGTCTAATCCAGCATTGTAGTCGGTACTCGCTTACCCGTCGTAATTGTTGAGGTAACCGGAGACGTACGGCATGAGGCTTAGTCGAACCTGAGGTTCTATATTACTGATCCCTTCGATGCGGCCATTTTGTTGTTCGTAGGTGCCGAATGATTTGTCGATGAAATTCCATGTATACAGTTTGCTTGTGCGGCGAACGTAACGGCCCATGTTCAACCCCCATAGCACATCTGTTTCTGGAATCCTCAGGGCGTAGTAGGGAATCTTGAATTCGGCACTCCAGCCGTAGTCGGTCATTTCAACGGCCCTCTCCCATACGGCGTTCCACGCGAGATCGTCACCGTAAATAGTAGTCCGACTGTCCATTTGAACTCCTGAGGCGGAAAGGAAAAAGTTGATATCGTTTTGACCGTCAGCGTAAAGGTTGAGCCAAACGGCGACGTAATCCGCGTTCTTGTTTTGGCTATCGCGCGATCCAAGTTCGCGTAGAACGCTGTCGGGTTGGATATCGAAGTTTTTGAACGAGAAGTACAAGGCGTCGTCATCGCACAATATACGCACCTCAGTTTCCATTCCCGCCGCAGGCGGAGCGCCATTGTCCGGATCCAACTCAGTAAAACCCGTCGCAATTGGAGCGGATAGCCAGATGGCATCGGAAATATCTCCATCGATCTTCGGGGGCGAATCCACTCGAACTGCTTGAATGCGCTTTTGTTCGCCCGATTGAGCAAAAACATACAGCGACACAGCAAGCACTAAAAATAGGGCGGACCACTTCATTAAAGGACATTTGAAGAGCCCAGGACAAAGGAGCTCGAGTGGGCAAAGGTAAGGACTATAGGCATATTAGAACGTTAACGTAACCTTAATGGATTAAAGGCGCTCTGGGTTTTTCGATAATTGGGCTTAACGATGTACTTTTGCCGTGCATTCAAACAAATTTCCAGATGAATCTACACGAATATCAAGGTAAAGACATCCTAGCATCGTACGGTGTAAACGTTCAACGAGGAATTGTCGCAAGTATTCCCGACGAGGCAGTGGAAGCGGCAAAGAAAATGACGGAGCAAACCGGCACTTCTTGGTGGGTCGTGAAAGCTCAGGTTCACGCTGGTGGACGCGGAAAAGGTGGTGGTGTTAAATTGGCTAAAAGTTTGGATGAGGTGCGCGAGCATGCGTCGAACATCATCGGCATGCATTTGGTTACGCCACAAACTTCGGCAGAAGGAAAGTTGGTCAATCAGGTTTTGATCGCCGAGGACGTGTATTACCCGGGAGAATTCGAAACTTCAGAGATCTATATGTCGATTCTGTTGAATCGCGAAACGGGCCGCAATATGGTCGTTTACTCTACTGAGGGAGGAATGGATATCGAGCAAGTTGCCGAAGAAACTCCGGAGCTCATCCACAAAGAAGAAATTGACCCGGCATTGGGCTTGTTGCCTTTCCAAGCACGTCGTATTGCATTTAACCTTGGACTTGAAGGAGATGCATTCAAGAATATGGTGAAGTTTTCCATGTCTTTATGGAACGCATACTCAGGTGCCGACTCGAGCTTGTTTGAGATCAACCCAGTACTCAAGACCTCGGACAACAAGATATTGGCCGTAGATGCTAAAGTGACTTTGGATGGAAATTCTTTGTTCCGTCACAAAGACCTCGCTGAATTGCGCGATAAGCGCGAGGAGGATCCGACCGAGGTTGAAGCCGGAGAGTTCGGCTTGAACTTCGTTAAGTTGGATGGTAATGTCGGATGTATGGTAAATGGTGCCGGACTAGCTATGGCGACCATGGACATTATCAAGCAAGCCGGTGGTAATCCTGCGAACTTTCTCGACGTTGGTGGAACGGCCGATGCAAAGCGCGTTGAGAATGCTTTCCGCATCATTTTGAAAGATGAGAATGTCGAGGCCATACTCGTGAACATCTTTGGAGGAATCGTTCGGTGCGACCGAGTGGCTCAGGGTATCGTTGATGCTTATCGCAACATGGAAGATATCAATGTTCCGATCATCGCGCGTCTTCAGGGAACTAATGCCGAAGAAGCTAAAGACATCATCGACAACAGTGGACTACAGGTAGAGTCAGCTATTCTGCTTCAAGAAGCTGCTGACAAAGTGAGGGAGGTTTTGGCATGAAACAATAGTGCAACATGTTGCAACGAGGTTGTAACACGACTCGGCATATAGGTTGCATCTTTGAAGTGTCATCATGAAGATGATGATAGACATAGCGCAACCTGAATAGGTTCTAAAAGGGCTTCCTCCGTGGAGCCCTTTTTTATATCTTCGAGCTAAATTAGCCGAGATGAAAAAACTCCTTGTCACACTTACCTTTTCTCTTCCGTTTTTAGTATTCGCTCAGAGCGATATCGAGGGCCCCAATTTGGTAACGCTACCAGTATCTAACATTACTTCCACTTCTGCTACATCGGGTGGCGACATCCTCAGCGATGGAGGTAATTTCATTTTTTCGCGCGGTGTCGTATGGGATCTAGTCATGGATCCGACGCTTGACACAAATGCCGGAATGATGTCCAATGGCCAAGGAACGGGTCAGCACGATGTGACCATGAATGGACTCTCACCGAATACCCAGTACTACGTCCGAGCTTTTGCTCAGGATTTTACCGGAGAGTGGTATGGGGGAAATGTGAGTTTTCAAACGGCCACGGCGTCGATAGGTGAGCTTAATGATGTATGGGTTGCCATAGGTCCAAATCCGACCGCAGGTCGCATAACCATTCGTTGGGAGAATAATGATCAAATTGAGCGAATCGAGCTGTACGATTTATATGGGCGAATCGTCCGTGAGGCCCGGGTGAATGGAAGCCATGAGTTGGAATGGGATTTGAGTGCTTTAGCGGCGGGAAACTACTTAGTTCGTTGGGAAAGTGAACAGTATCAGGGCGTGGTACGCCTTATCAAAAAATAAGTGATGAAGAAGATTTTAGTAGCCAATCGAGGAGAAATTGCACAGCGGGTCATGCGTACAGCCAAGGACATGGGGATTTCGACAGTAGCCATTTACAGTGAAGCCGACCGAAAGGCTCCTCACGTACGCTATGCCGATGAAGCCGTTTGCGTAGGACCCCCGCCATCGAATCAGAGTTACTTGGATATGGACAAGATCATTGCCATCTGCAAAGATCTCGGTGTCGAAGGCATCCATCCGGGCTACGGGTTCTTGTCGGAGAATGCCGCGTTCGCACGAAAGGTAACCGATGCCGGTCTTACGTTGATCGGTCCATCACCGGAAGCCATGGAAGTTATGGGTGATAAGCTTTCGGCCAAGGCTGCGGTTAAAGGCTACGATATTCCTATGGTTCCGGGTACCGATGAAGCTATTTCAGACATTGAAGCGGCGAAGAAGATCGCGGAGGAGATCGGGTTTCCCATCTTGATCAAAGCTTCTGCCGGAGGTGGGGGAAAAGGAATGCGCATCGTAGAGGAAAGTTCGGAGTTCTTGGAGCAAATGGAGTTGGCCGTGTCGGAGGCCACAAGTGCTTTTGGAAACGGAGCGGTATTCATTGAAAAGTATGTAGCCGGACCTCGACATATCGAAATTCAGATCATGGCCGACACGCAAGGAAATGTGGTGTATTTCCACGAGCGCGAATGCTCGATCCAGCGCCGTCACCAAAAAGTCGTGGAGGAAGCGCCATCGGCGATCTTGACTCCAGAAATGCGCAAGCGAATGGGCGAAGCGGCATGTGATGTGGCCAGAGCTTGCAAGTATGTTAGTGCTGGAACTGTGGAGTTCTTGGTCGATGAAGATCGAAATTTCTACTTCCTCGAAATGAATACTCGTCTGCAGGTGGAGCATCCCGTTACCGAGATGATCACTGGATTCGATTTAGTTCGCGAACAGATCTGCGTAGCTCGAGGGGAGGAGTTAGGTTATTCACAGGAAGATATTCCATTGGTTGGACACGCTGTTGAAGTGCGGGTATACGCCGAGAATCCTCAGAACAACTTTTTGCCGGACATCGGTCGATTGAAAACGTATAAACGTCCGGCAGGGCCGGGTATTCGAGTCGATGACGGATTCGAAGAGGGTATGGATGTGCCTATCTACTACGACCCGATGATCTCCAAACTGGTCACTTATGGGAAAGATAGGACCGAGGCGATCCAGCGAATGAAAAGAGCTATCGCCGACTACGAGATTTCAGGTGTAGAGACCACCTTGTCGTTCGGAGCTTTCGTTATGAATCACGAAGCTTTTACGAGCGGAAACTTCGATACTCATTTCGTTAAGAAGTACTTTGAGCCCCAAATGCTCGATCGCACAGAAGGTGATGAAGAGACCATCGCGGCGATAGTGGCAGCGGCACTCATTCGTCACGCCAATCAATCAAAAATGTTGAAACCGGCCACCGAGACTGGAACAAGTGCGTCGAAATGGAAGCGTAACCGCCTCCAATAATAGGCCTTTCAAGGGCGTTTTTATATCGTGAGAGCCTTAGTCATCATTGGTTTTCTTTTGTTCTTGAGCCGTTCAACGGCAATGGCTCAACCCGATTCCGTTTTACTCGATCAGGAGCGTGGGTACGACACCTTGAAGATCAGCATGCTACAAGAGGTTACGATCACGGCATTACCGGACCTAAGTAGTTACGACGACCGACGCGATTACTACATTCTCCGCCGAAAAGTGCTTAAGGTGTGGCCTTACGCCAAAGAAGCGGCAGAGCAGCTGTACGGGATGGAGGCCGAACTCGAGGGTGAGGATCGCCGAAGAAAACGGCGAAAATATGCCAAGTACATCCAGAAGTATATGTCCGAGAATTTCAAGGACACGCTGAAGACTTTAACTCGAAGCGAGGGCGTAGTGCTCGTAAAGCTGGTCAATCGCGAAACGGGGCGAACCACACACGATATCATTAAGGAATACCGCGGGGGAGTCAACGCCGTTTTCTGGCAAACCATGGCGTCCATTTACGACAATGACCTGAAGTCCGAGTTCGATCCTGCGTCGAATCGCGACGATGCCTGGATCGAAAATATCGTCAATCGCGCCTTGGAAGCCGGACTTATAGAGTCAGTCGAAAAGCCTGACCCGGATAAGGTCAAGAGCGCGGATGGTGCTTGAGTGCAGTGGATAGATAAAA